>OMUX01000066.1 GCA_900314345.1 uncultured Erysipelotrichaceae bacterium
AGAAGTACTGGAGGAAGTACCGGACATTCAGAATCCTGCATCTCCTGTGACAGATGTCAAGGATGGTTCCGTGGATTTTGATCATGTCAGCTTCTCCTATAAGAGCGGCACGGGAGACTATGTCCTCAAGGACATTGATCTCCATATCAACAGCGGTGAAACCATCGGCATCATCGGCGGCACCGGTTCCGGAAAGACAACGCTTGTCTCCTTGATCTCAAGACTGTATGACGCAACGGAAGGTAAAGTGAAGGTCGGCGGACGTGATGTGAAGGAGTATGATCTGGAGGCACTGAGAAAGAATGTTGCTGTAGTTCTGCAGAAGAACGTCCTGTTCTCCGGCAGTGTGTATGACAACCTCAGATGGGGCAAGGAAGATGCCAGTGATGAGGAATGTCAGAGAGCTGCACAGGCTGCCTGTGCAGATGAATTCCTGCAGAAGTCTCCGGATGGATACAACACCCATGTGGAACAGGGCGGTGCCAACTTCTCCGGCGGACAGAAGCAGAGACTGTGTATTGCAAGAGCCCTGATGGAAAAACCCAGGATCCTGATCCTGGATGATTCCACCAGTGCCGTGGATACCGCAACGGAAAAGAAGATCCGGGAATCCCTGAAACACGAGATTCCGGATGCCACGAAGATCATCATTGCCCAGCGTGTTTCCTCTGTGGAAAGTGCAGACAGGATCCTGGTCCTGGACAATGGCGAGATCAACGCCTTTGATACACCTGAAAGACTCCTTGAGACCAATGAGATCTATCAGGAAATCTATCAGACACAGAAGAATGCAGGGGCTGACTTTGATCAGCCTGCAAAGGAGGCCGCATAATGCCGGGACGTCAGAGAGCAATGGAACGCCCGAAGATCAAGAAGGGCATGCTCAGGCGTGTGCTTGGGTATATGTGGCATGACTATGCCGTACAGCTGATCATTGTCGTGATCCTGATAATCGTTGCGGCAGTGCTGAACCTGCAGGGCATGCTGTTCATCAGGAACCTCATCGATGACTACATCCTGCCGATGGTGAGCACGGGATCCACGGATTTCGGCCCGCTGGCAGCGGCTCTCTTCCGTCTTGCGGCAATCCTTGCCGGCGGTGTCGCGGCTGACTGGCTGTATCAGCGCATCATGGTCACAGTCACACAGGGAACGATGGAACGCATGCGCAATGAAGTGTTCACACACATGCAGCATCTTCCGATCAGATATTTCGATACCCATTCCCATGGCGATATCATGTCCATCTACACCAATGATATCGATACGCTGCGGCAGGTCATCGGCCAGACGATTCCCCAGGGCATCAATGCCATTGTCACGGTAGCTGCTACTCTGGTATCCCTGATCATGCTTTCCCTGCCGCTGACCCTGGTATCCCTGTGCCTTGTGGCATTGCAGATGGCTGTGACAGTGAAGATCGGCAAGCAGTCCAGGAAATACTTCTCTGCACAGCAGAAGGCACTTGGTGCAGAGAACGGCTATATTGAGGAAATGGTCAGCGGCCAGAAGGTCGTCAAGGTGTTCTGCCATGAGGAAAAGGCACAGGAAGGCTTCAACAGTCTGAATGAGGAACTGAGAAGCTCCGCCGACAATGCCAACCGCTGGGCGAACATCCTGATGCCGGTCAACGGCAATATTGCCAACATCTCCTATGTTGTCATTGCCATTGCCGGTGCAGGTCTTTCCATCAGCGGCATCTCCTCCCTGACCCTCGGTATGCTTGTTTCCTTCCTGACATTGAACAAGAGCTTCACCCAGCCGCTCGCCCAGATGAGCATGCAGGTCAACTCCGTGGCCATGGCCATGGCAGGTGCGGAGCGTATCTTCGCATTGCTGGATGAGCCTGTGGAAACAGACAACGGCTATGTTGAACTGGTCAACGTCAAGGAACATGAAGACGGCACGCTTGAGGAGACAAAGGAAAGAACGAATGTCTGGGCCTGGAAACATCCCCATCAGGCAGACGGCACCGTTACATACCGGAAGCTGGAAGGAAAGATCACCATGGATGATGTGGACTTCAGCTATGACGGAAAGAAAACAGTCCTGCACCATGTAACCCTGTATGGTCTGCCAGGCCAGAAGATCGCCTTTGTCGGATCCACGGGTGCCGGCAAGACCACGATCACCAACCTGATCAATCGTTTCTATGACATCGCCGACGGCAAGATCCGCTACGATGACATCAACATCAACAAGATCAAGAAAGCAGACCTCAGAAGATCGCTGGGCATCGTTCTGCAGGATACGCATCTGTTCTCCGGCACGATCATGGACAACATCCGGTATGGAAGACTGGATGCTGCGGATGAAGAATGCATCGCAGCCGCAAAGCTTGCCAATGCGGACGGCTTCATCAGAAGACTGCCGGATGGCTATCAGACAGTCATCACCGGCGACGGCGGTTCCCTGTCCCAGGGTGAACGCCAGCTGGTTGCCATTGCCAGGGCAGCCGTGGCTGATCCTCCGGTCATGATATTGGATGAGGCAACCTCCTCCATTGATACAAGAACAGAAGCACTGGTGCAGAAAGGCATGGATGCCCTGATGAAGGGCAGGACAACGTTCGTCATTGCCCATCGCCTTTCCACCGTACAGAACAGCGACTGCATCATGGTCCTGGAGAACGGCTCCATCATCGAGCGTGGTTCCCACGATGAACTCATTGCCAAGAAGGGCAGATACTACCAGCTCTATACCGGCAATGCCATTGAAGCAGCAGAATAAGGAAGACAGAAAGCCGGAGGTTCAACGCAACGAGCTTCCGGCTTTTATCATGTTTGTATTTTTCAGAAACAGAGCTGTAATGTTCTGTTGTTTTACGCTTTTCAGTTGTAGTTTTGGTAGTATTCACATGCATGCATATTATTGCAGATAACAAAAAAGCCGCACAGCTATGCGGCTTTCCTGGCAGGGGTGGAGAGAATCGAACTCCCATCAGTGGTTTTGGAGACCAATGTACTGCCATTGTACGACACCCCTAGAAAAACAAAATGGTGACGAGTACGGGATTCGGACCCGTGAATGCCGCCGTGAAAGGGCGGTGT
>OMUX01000064.1 GCA_900314345.1 uncultured Erysipelotrichaceae bacterium
AAGAGCTTGGTACTCCTAGCAACGCCTTGGGCATGACTCTGCATGCTGCTATTGATTGACGCTCAGCTATTATAACAGAGCAGTTGCCAATGTCAATGCAGAAAACCGCATGATCATCAGTGAATTTCTGAGACAAGGGCAAGCATTTCATCCTCATCCAGACCATCGGAAGAAGAAACACTGAAGCTGTATGTACCATCACTCCACCATGCACTGTATGCCTTGTCTTCACGCATGCGCACGGTGATGCCATTGTCCTGCTTCTCTGTTTCATAGACATTGTAGTCGCCGCTGATATCTTCATTTCCTTCTGCCTTGCGGATCGTGATGACATTGCTGTTTTCTGAAGCAGATACTTCGATCATGCCTTCATCGTAGTAAGTCCATGTGACATCACTGTATGCACTGAGATCCGGAACACTGATGGCAAAGCCGGCCATCTGTTGTGCTTCTTCCTCTGTTGCACATTCCGTCATCGGCGCACCCGATGCGGCATTCTCTGTCTGCATATCAGAAGGCCGGCTGATCCTTGGAATGATGATGGTCATCATGATTGCCGCAAATACAAACGGCAGTGCCTTCTGCCACCGGAAGCTTCTTCTCTTCTTCTCCTTCAAGGCGGAAGGAGCGGCTTCCAGGATATAACGGTCATCGATATCATTCATTGCCCTGAGCATGTCCGTCTTTTTCATACCGCAAATCCCTCCTCCATCAGATATTCCTTCAGCTTGTTTCTGGTCCTTAAAAGACTCATCTTGACCCTGGATTCTCCGGTGTGATTCTCCTTTGCGATCTCCTTGACACTCAGCATGTACCAGTAGCGCTGTACAAAGAAGATCCTTGCCTGTTGATCCTGCTGTGACAGGAAGGCGTTGATGCTGTCCTTCAGGTACACTGCATCCAGTTCCTTTTCGCTGTCCATGCCATTGCTCAGTACATCTGCCAGTTCATCCGCCGCGGTCTCTGTTTCACCGCTTCCCCGTTTCTGTGCATGCATCTTTTCATAGACGTTGATGGAGAGATTGCGGCAGACCTTTCCCAGCCATGTCTGGAACATGGAAGGGCGTTCCGGAGGGATCGCATTCCATGTGTTCAGCCAGGTATCATTGACGCATTCCTCAGCATCTTCGTGGCTGTCAATGATATGGTCGGCAATGGAAAAGCAGTACCGATGGTACTTATGGTCTGTTTCCTGGATGGCACTTTCATCCCGTTTCCAGTAAAGGTCTATGATTTCACTGTCTTCCATCATTTGTCTCCTTTCACCATAATACACAGGAAATACAGGGCAGAGGTCACATACAGAAGGTCATTTCTTCAGATGAAACAGTGCATCCCTGTCAATGAGCTTCACTTTGTTTACATCCGCAAGCCGTACGGCACTTGCCGTGAAGTACTGGTTTGTGATGACGATTGCTTCAGAGGCATGATAGTATGCCTTGCTTGCAAGTGCCTCCTGAACGGCGGAAACGCCGATGTTCCTGTCATAGCGCTTGGCCTGCACCACGGTTTTGTGAAACCCTCTGTACATGACCAGGTCTGCACCGTAATCCCTTGTCTTCTGGGTTGTCCGGATCCGGTAATATCCATGTCTTCTGAAATAACTCCGGCAGAAACGCTCGAATCTCTCGCCGCTCATCCGGTCTGCCCAGGCCGGGTTGATCTGATTGTTTCTTGTTACAAACAGGAAGGCCAGGATGGAAACGGCACATGCAAGGGGAACCACGCGGATACTGCCTGCATATGCTTCTGTGAGGGAAAGAGAACCATGAAAGGCAATGATTCCAAGCAGCAGGGATGCCATCAGAAGCGTTGATCTGAGGAAGAATATGGAAAACGGATGTTTCATGAAAGTCATTATAATGGATGCAGCTCTGCATTTCCTCCTTAAGAAGGAAGGGTTTCGTGCTAGAATAATGTGGTCGAAAAATGAAAGGTGGTATTTGATTCATGGACACCGTTTTGAAATATCTTTCTGATATCCGCATTGTCATCGCCATTGCCGTTGTTGTTGTCATACTGATCCTGTTTTTCATCATCCGGAAGATCCAGGCATCCAAGCTCAGGAAACAGCTGGAGGATCTGGAGGTACGCTACAACCAGATCAAGTCCGTTCCGCTGTCCTTCAAGCTGAACAAGGCCGTTGCAATCAGCCGTGTGGAACAGGATGCCATGGCCAAGGTTGCCCAGACAAAGGATGACTTTGACAAGGCAGAGGCAAACCTCAAGCAGATTTCCCAGTCTTTGGCAGATACCGAGGATGAGATCCTCGGCGGCAAACTGAAGAAGGCAAAGGAGGATCTCGCTGACCTGGAGGCTTCCATCGCCCTTGGTGAAAAGCAGGTCGGAAGCCTGGACAAGTTCCTGGATTCCATCCTGGAGAAGGAGACTGCCCAGCGCCAGGAAGTCACCACACTCAAGAACCAGTTCCGCGACCTCAAGAGCCAGGCACAGGAAAACCAGTCCCAGCTCAGCTACATCTGGCCGACGATTGAACAGAATGTTTCCGATACCGAGAAGATGTTCTCTGCCTTTGAAGAGTGGATGTATGCCAGCGACTTTGAAAAGGCAAGCAATGAGCTTGTGAATATCAAGAACAGCATGAAGGCGCTGGAAGACATGATCAACTCCCTGCCGCAGCTTCTCTCTGATGCCCGCGGTGTTGTGCCGAAGATGATCGATGTCGTCAAGCATGACTACAGCAATGCCAGGTCTGCCGGCGTGTATCTGAACCACCTGCAGGTTGAAAAGAACCTGAGTGTCATCTCCAGCGGCCTGAAGGAAGACCTTGACAATCTCAAGGCCGGCAATCCGACGGATGTGCCGGAGCACATGAATGACTATAAGACAAGACTCAAGCAGATGGACGATGCCATCAAGAAGGAAGCAGAGGACACAAAGAACCTGCGTTCTCTGTCCAAAGAAACTGCAGGTCTTTACGAAGATACAAACAGGAACCTGGAATATGTGCGCACTGCTTATTCCCGCATGAACAACCGCTTCGGTCTGCATGAGCTTGAAACACGCATCAGCAAGAGCGACAGTGAACTCAAGAATATCGCTGCACGCATGCCGAAGGTCTTTGATGCTTACAAGGCAAACCAGTCTCCGGCAAGCTCCATCATGGCCGGCATGAAGGAAATCAACCAGGACCTGACAAACTGCAATGCAGGTCTTGCTGAGATCAAGGGCAGCATTGACAGTGCCGCCGGTGATGAAGACAGGGCAAGGAAGCAGCTGATCAAGCTGCAGGTCATCATGAACCAGATGCAGGTGAAGATCCGCAAGTACAAGCTCCCCAGCATCTCCCAGCAGTATGAAGAGGACATGAACAAGGCCAATGAGTACATTGCAAGCCTGCAGAACCTCATCAATGCAACACCGCTGAACGTGCAGCTGCTCAACAGCACGCTCAAGGAAGCCATTGACTTCATCTACAAGCTGTACAACAACGTGAACAATGTCGTAGCCACCGTCATCATGGTGGAGAACACCATCGTCTTCGGCAACCGCTACCGTTCCACCTATGCGGACATTGATTCCGAACTGACCCGCTCTGAACTCTGCTTCAGAAACGGTGATTATACCCAGGCTCTGACCATTGCCATCGCCACGATCGAGAAGATCCACCCGGGCAACTACGAGAACATGATCAAGGAGAATGCAAAGAGTGCAGCATAGGGTATATTTTGACAATGCCTCAACGACAAACGTCAATCCGGATGTCCTGAAGACCTATGAAAGCCTGCTGGAGGAATACTACGTCAACAGCGAATCCCTCTACGATGAAGGCAGCCAGGTGCACCGGATGATGGAAAAGGCGAGAAGCGCCACGGCTTCTCTTCTTGGTGTGAAGGCAGAGGATATCATCTTCACTTCCGGTTCCTCGGAGGCAAACTCCACAGCCATCAAGGGCGTGGCGCTTGCAAACAGGGACAGGAAGCATATCATCACCACACAGATTGAACATTCAAGCATCCTCAATTCCTGCCGGCAGATGGAACGCCTTTTCGGATACAAGGTGACATATCTTCCGGTGAATGAGCAGGGTGTGGTATCCGTGGATGATGTGAAGAAAGCACTGGATGATGATACGGTCATTGTTTCGATCATGAAGGTCAACAATGAGACCGGTGCTGTCAATCCGGTGGATGAGATTGCCGAGATTGTCAGGAAACAGAGCCATGCATTCATGCATGTGGACATGACCCAGGCCATCGGCAAGGTT
>OMUX01000108.1 GCA_900314345.1 uncultured Erysipelotrichaceae bacterium
CTTCACAATCGGCTTTATTGAAATTCTGCTGATATATGAGCCGTTTCTGCAATTTTCCGTTGGTGCCCCTGGCCGGACTCGAACCGGCACGGTATCGCTACCGGGGGATTTTGAGTCCCCTACGTCTACCAATTCCATCACAAGGGCAGTAAAGGTATTTTACTGCCAACGGGATGGACTGTAAACCGTCAATCCAGTTCCAGAATCTCTTCCACTGGCTTCATCTGAAGCTTCTTCTCTGCATTTACAAACAGCGGATAGCGGACAGCATCAGTCTTTGTAATGATCGTATCTGCAGTGTTCAGGATACGCCCCATGCTTGCCTTCTTCTCTTCCAGATCCATGTCCTTTGCCCATAATGCAAGGTAAGGAAAAGAGTAGGAAGAAGCATCAATACCGTAATGCTGACAGACGGTGTAGGCAGTGCTTTCTGCTTCATACTCCCGGCGCTGTCTGGACAAGGGATCATCTGCACCATGCAGGATGGCATGTGCCATTTCATGGATCAGTGTCTTGATGGTCTGTGCCTGGGGCATGCCTTCCTGGATGGTGATCTCGTTGCTTCTGGGATTGTAGCATCCCTTTGCCTCACCGTTGATGTGTTCAAAGGATACCGGTGCCGGTGAGATCAGTGTCAGTGTTTCAAGGAGCTGATCATAGTCCTCCACCTTTCCTGTCAATGTCTTTGTCACAGGATCCGGCAATGGATCCCCATGGGTCTGTGAAACGTCGAAGACCGGCACTCTGCGGAAGCCGCGGACAACCTTGTGCACATCCTCATTGTCTGTTTCCTTCTTCTTCACGATCATGGGTGCGATGATCCAGATTGCCTTCTCTCCCTTGTTCACCAGTCTTCCGTACTTCTTCCGCCAGTCATGGAAGCCTGCCACATAGGTCGCCTCCGGTTTCTGCATGGCAATGAGCATCGTGTTGGAAAGACTGTAGGCATGGAAGCTTGCCATAACCTTCAGGTACTCCGTGAAGCTTTCTTCATGGAATACCTGCTCCATGCCTGCTTCAATCTGTTCAAAAAGCTGTTCCTTATTCATGTATTGTTGTTCTCCTTACTACTCTATTGCCTGTTTCAGGGCGTTTCCCCCGCATCGTGCTATAATTTTTCTGCAGAAAAAAGAGGAGAAGGAGATTTTCATGGCAGAACAACTGGAATTCAAATTCGATACACAGCTTCTGATTGAGGGACATGACCTGGACGAGGATGTCATTAATGACTACATCACGGAACACTTCAAGGGCGACTGCCTGCTGGTTGTCGGTGATGACACATTGATCAAGATCCACTTCCATACAAACGAGCCCTGGCTGGTTCTGGAATACGGACAGTCCATCGGTGAGATCTACGACATCGTCGTGGAGAACATGCAGCGTCAGGCAGAAGGCCTCAAGGGATAAGGAAAAGGATATCCTTGCAGAAATGCAGGAATATCCTTTTTTCGTGCTTCATCTCAGCGGGAAGAACACCGTGAACTTCGGGAATGATGTCGGCATGTACTCCAGATGGAAATCCAGCTTCAGCCAGTTCCTGTCGATCTGGAAGTTCAGATGATACTTTGCGGTCAGATCCTCTCTCCGGATTTCCACGTGAAGAAGATCCGGCTGTTCAAATGCACAGCATGCATACAGGTTCTTCACCTTGCTCTCTTCCTTCAGGATGTCAGGGTATCCTGATCTGGAGATTTCCGTGAAGGCATCCTTCTGGCTGTGCCATTTTCCGTATTCTGCCGTAAAGGAATACTTCTCTTTGTCCTTTTCCAGAACGAACTTCAGTCCGTTGTCTTTCCTGATGATCTCAATGCCTGTGATTCCGGCTGGATTATTCCTTGCAGGATGTTTTCCGAGAATCCATTCCAGGCATGGAGAATCATTGTTTCCTTTAACTGCTGGCACAGCATATGTGACTTTGCACCTGCCCCAGTTTTCCTCCAGTGCCTTGAAAATATGACTTACGACAACCTGGGAACCTTCCACTGATGCATTCAATGCAATGACCAGATTCTCATCCGGCAGGATGAAACAAGTCTGTCCGTACATGCCTGACATCCGGTATGCATCATGGCTGCACATCCAGAAACAATACCCGTATCCCCGGTTGCTTTCACTCTTGTGCAGGGAATATGCACCGAAGGTATCCATCTGTTTCTTCGTGGCTTCTGTGATCCATTTTTCCGGAATGATCTGCTTTCCATCGAACATGCCACGTTCCAGGACACATTCCCCGGCCCTGGCAAGATCCTGTGTTCTTAAGTGCAGGCCATAGCCGCCGATGCAATGGCCTTCCTGGTCTTCATCCCAGTACCAGTGCTCGATGCCTGATGGTTCAAACAGTCTTGGCCTGAGATACTCAGACAGCTTCATGCCGGTCCGTTTCTCGATCAGTCTTCCGATGAGATACGTGCAGTGGGAGTTGTAGAAGAACTTCGTTCCTGGTTCATGAACAACCGGCTTCGAAATGACGTTTGCAATCCAGTCATCGCCATGTTCAATGACTGCTTCATTGTCCTGTCCCATGGTCATGGTCAGAAGATGCCTGATTGTCACTTTCTCAAAGCCTTCTGCTGCTATGTCCTTGTATTCCGGGAAGAACGAAAGCCATGGTTCATCCAGGTTTACAGGATCCTCCTCCTGCATGAAACCCATGGCAATGGATGTGAATGATTTCGTCACGGACCAGACAGGAAACAGCTGATCCTTCTTGTATGGAGCAAACGCCTTGTTCAGCACCAGTTCCCCGTCATGATAAACAGATACGGCATGAATCTCATTTCCTTCATACCGCATCTGATTCAGGAACTCGTCAATGACACCTTCATCGTATTTCTGCATGCTACTTACCTCTGCAGTACTGTTGTACCGCATTTCAGACTACATGGTAAAGGACAGCCAGAGATTGACGGCAAACAGGACAGCGCAGACCACCATGGAAGGTGTTGTGAACAGGATCATCCAGAGTCTTCCCTCTGTTGCGCCATAGCGTACCATGCCGGTATCGAGCTTTCCGTGGAAGATGAAAAGACCGGTCATGACATAGATGATGACAATCAGGATGGAAAGGATCCAGATGTAATTTCCCGGAAATATATCCACCAGCCACAGGAACAACGCAAGAACAATATGTACATTGACTGCCGGCAGAATGGAATGATAACGCAGGGTGATCAGGGAAAGATACCAGCCCACAAAGAAGGCAGGCAGTGCCTGTACCAGGTTCGGCTGGGCAATGGCATAAAGTGCCGCAGAAGCCAGCACGCCGAAGTATCTTCCATAGTGGCCAAGCTGTCTCTGGATGACACCGCGGAAGATATATTCATCACACACCGGCTTGATGAGAACAAAGAAGATCACGTAGACAATGTTGCGCAGGATGTTTGCCTGCGTATTGAACTGCCCCAGGAACTGATACTGTCCGGACTGGGTATGGAAGAAGAAATAGAATAACGAGCTTAAGGAAGTCACGATCAGGTTCAGGGCAATGCCTGCACAGCAGAGCACAAAGTAATGTTCCTTGTGGATCTTCGGCTTCCTGAGATAGTCCCTGATATTCAGATGCAGCGCCTTTGCGCTGAGATTGAACGGCACAAACGTGAAGAACAGTGTCAGGACAATGGACATGGAGAGGATGATCAGATCCGGATCATGGTTCTCGAAGAACTCCGGCTGAAACTGCTTGATATGTTCCACACCATACTGCAGCACGGAAAACAGTGCAATATAAAGGACCAGTGATCTTCCCAGATGACTGATCTGTTTCTTTGCCTGTTTCTTTGTGATGACGGTGGGCTGTTTTCCTGCCATGGAAACTCCTTATGTAAAAAAATGCGGAACGCTGACTATTATATATCAGTTCTTCCGCATTTTCAGCAAGATGAAGAGCTGCCTCAGCAGCCCTTCATGCATGTTTACTTGTTCTTCTTTGCGTTGGCCTCTTCAATGACCTTGTCAGCGACATCCTTCGGTGCCTGCTGGTAGCGTTCAAAGGAGAGTTCATAGCTTCCTCTGCCCTGGCTCATGGCGCGCAGTTCATTGGAGTATGTCAGCATCTCAGCCATCGGTACTTCTGCCGTGATGACCTGGTCTCCGTCATCATTGGTTGTCATATCCATGATGAGGCCTCTTCTCTTGGTGAAGTCGCCCATCAGTGCACCGGTGTATTCCTCAGGTGCTGTAACAACAACCTTGCCGATCGGCTCCAGCAATACCGGGTTTGCCTTCGGCATTGCGGCGTTGTAGGCAAGTCTTGCGGCTTCCTTGAAGGCAACTTCCTTGGAGTCTACCGGATGATAGGATCCATCATACAGGGTTGCCTTGACACCCACGACCTTGAAGCCTGCCAGAGGGCCATGCTTCATGCAGTCGCGCAGTCCCTGCTCTGTCGGAGGGAAGAACTGCTTCGGAACGGCACCGCCGAAGACTTCCTCGGCAAACACCATGTCCTCGCTGTCGCACGGTTCAAACCTGACCCAGACATCGCCATACTGACCGGCGCCGCCGTTCTGCTTCTTGTAGCGGCCCTGTGCCTCAGCCTTGCCCTTGATGGTCTCACGGTACTGAACAGTAGGAACACTGGTTGTGACGTCCACCTTGTACTTGCTCTTGAGCTTGCTCAGGGTGAAGTCGATATGCTGGTCGCCCATGCCGTAGAGGACCTGCTCGCCTGTCTCTGCATTGCGCTCCAGACGGATCGTTCTGTCTTCTTCACACATGTTGCGGATGCCGACGGACATCTTGTCTTCATCAGCCTTGGTCTTCGGCCAGATGGCATAGCCAAGCATCGGCTTCGGGAAAGCAATTGCCGGATAGTGCACAACCTTGCTCAGGGTGCAGAGCGTATCGTTTGTCTGTACGCTGGAAAGTTTTACTACTGCACCGATATCACCGGTAAACAGCTTTCCGACACCAACCTGGTACTTGCCCTGGATGACATAGACCTGGGATACCTTCTCGGTTGTTTCCTTGAGGGCGTTGTAAACCTGGGAATCAGAGTTCAGGACACCGCTCATGACCTTGAGGTAGGAAATCCTTCCGACAAACGGATCGATGATGGTCTTGAAAACAAAGGCAGACAGAGCTTCCTGTTCGTTTGTCTCAAGCTCGATCTCGTTATTGCGGTTGTTGACGGCGTGGACATGTCCCTTCTCGGCATAGCTCGGGAAGTACTCAGTGATGAGGTCCAGCAGTCTTTCGATACCGGTCTGCTTCTCTGCGCTGCCGCAGTAGACCGGACGGATATCACCGGAACGGACGCCGATGCGCAGTCCCTTGGCAATCTCATGCTCGTCAAACGGTTCGCCGGAGAAGTATCTCTCCATCAGGTCATCGTCTGTCATGGCAATGGCTTCCGCCAGTTCACCATAGTATTCCTCGACCTTGTCGGTCATCTCTGCAGGTACTTCTGCAGGAACACCCGGCTTGTCATAGTACCATGCACGCTTTCTCAGGACGTTCACGGAACCGATGACCTTGCGGCCTTCGATAATCGGTACTTCAAACAGGAAGACGGACTTGCCGAACTTCTCACGCAGTTCATCCACGGTCTTGGAGAAGTCTGCATTGTCATCATCCAGCTTGTTGATGAAGAAGATGGTCGGAAGCTTTCTTCTCTTGACAGCCAGCTTCCATGCACGCTCAGTGCCGCTTTCCACACCATCCTTGGCACTGACGACGATCAGTGCGTTGTCGCCGACGGCAACACCGCCTGCTTCTTCGCCTTCATAGTCGATATAGCCAGGGGTATCAATGAAGTTGATCTTGCGGTCTTTCCACTCAACACTTGCCAGATGGCAGTATGTGGATACACCTCTCTTGCCTTCTTCCGCATCGAAATCGAGGTAGGAAGTACCGTCATTGTTCTTCCCGTACTTATCGATCATCTTTGCATGATACAGGCAGGCTTCCACTACCGATGTCTTGCCGGCGCCGGAATGGCCCAGCACGGCGACATTGCGGACAGCATTCGCGAGATAGTCTTTCATGATGCTCAGTCCTCGACCTTCAGGATGTCCTTGAGATCATTCAGGCATTCCTTGCGTACATAATGGATGGCAAGATTTCCATCATAGTCCTTGTGTGTCTTGTCAGCACCATTGTCCAGCAAGAACTTCACCAGCTCCGGATAGCCGATGTAGGCAGCACGCATCAGGGCTGTGCATCCTCTGTTATCTTCGGCATTGACATCAGCACCGGCCTTGATCAGGGAGGTGATTACTTCTGCCTTGTATGCATTGACTGCTTCCATCAGAGCGGTTCTGCCCTGTTCATCACGGGCATTGACCTCAACGCCCTTTTCAATGAGGTAGTCAACGACTTCGCGCTGGCCAAGCAGTGCAGCTCTCATCAGAGCGGTTCTTCCCTTGTTGTCATGTGCGTTGATGTTGGAGCCGGCATGCACCAGCATCCTGACGATGTTCAGGTAACCCTTCTTCGCAGCACCCATCAGAGCCGTCTTATTATTCTTGTCACGGGCCCTTGCATCTGCGCCGTTGTCGAGCAGGAAGCGGACGATGTCTTCATATCCTCTCTTGGCACTGCGCATCAATGCCGTACGGCCGTCGCCGTTTGCGACGTCGACGTTGGCACCCTTGGAGACCATCGAGCAAACCTTCTCGAAGTCCCCTCTGGCTGCTGCGTCAAAGAATTCCTGGTTGATCTGATCCATAGTATTTTTCCTCCTTTACCTGGAAAGTGATTCGGAACGGTCAGGATACAAAAAGGCGGACGTTCTCAGTCCACCTCAAAGCAATCCGCATTGTCACACACAACCCCGCCGAAAAGCAGTCCTTCTCCGGTGTCATTCTGTACTAAGAAAAGTGCCTTTCCGACATTGATGATCATAGTGTGCTCCGTTCTTTACTCAGAAATTACTTCTTGTACCTTCATT
>OMUX01000087.1 GCA_900314345.1 uncultured Erysipelotrichaceae bacterium
ATGCATTCATGCATGTGGACATGACCCAGGCCATCGGCAAGGTTCCCTGCCGTTTTGACAACATTGACATGGCCAGCATCTCTGCACATAAGATCGAAGGACTGAAGGGCAGCGGCATCCTTTACAAGAAGAAGTACGTGCCCATGGAACCGCTGATTTCCGGCGGTGAGCAGGAATACGGACTGCGGGGTGGAACGGCCAATGCTGTGGCAGACATGGTGTTTGCCAAGACCCTGCGGCTTGCCCTGGAGAATGAAGAGAAGTACGGCGTCTATGTACAGCAGCTCAAGACACACCTTCTGGAAGGACTGAAGAAGATCGAAGGCATTGAGATCAACAGTCCGGACAACGGCATTGCCTGCACGGTGAACTTCTCCTATGAGAAGATTCCCAGTGAGGTCATGCAGAATGCCCTGAATGAAAAGGGGTTCATGGTCAGTGCCCGCAGCACCTGCGAAAGCAATTCCAATAACCCGAGCTATGTCCTGACAGCGATGGGTTTTTCCGAGAGAAGAGCCAGCTGCTGCATCCGCATCTGTCTCAGCTATCACAACACACGTGAGGAAGTGGATGCCTTCCTTTCCGCTTTGAAGGAGATCTGTGAACACTATGGTTCAGTATGATACACTGCTCATCCGCTATGGAGAGCTTTCCACCAAGGGAAAAAACCGCAAGGACTTTATCCGCAGGCTCGACCAGAACCTGCGCTTTGCTCTGAAACAATATCCGGAGCTGACCTACAGCCGCACCTATGACAGGATCTATGTGCACCTGCAGCCGGACAGCGACATTGAAGGCATCCGGACCAAAGTATCAAAGGTGTTCGGTATTTCATCCTTCTCCTTTACCGAAAGAGTCGATTCAGACCTGGAAGCCATCAAGGCAAGATGCCTTGAGATTGCACAGGAAAAGAAGGAAAAGACATTCAAGATCATCACGAAGCGCCATGACAAGACCTTCCCTTTGAACAGCGACGGCATCAACCGTGCCGTTGCCGGTGTGATCCTTGCCAATACGGACCATACCGTTGATGTTCACAATCCGGATTTCGTGATCCGCATTGAAGTCCGGGAGGGAAGCACATACCTGACCTGTGACAAGATTCCCGGAGCAGGGGGATATCCGGCAGGCATCAACGGCAAGGTACTGCTCATGTTATCCGGAGGGATTGATTCTCCGGTGGCAGCCTATGAGCTCATGAAGCGCGGACTTAAGGTGGAAGCCATCCATTTTGCCTCCCCGCCGTATACCTCTGACAATGCAAAGCAGAAGGTTCTGGATCTGGCATCCATGGTCAGTGAATACCAGGGTGCCATGAAGGTGCACATCATTCCGTTCACCGATCTGCAGCTGGAGATCTACAAGGCGGCAGGAGACCCCTATGCTGTTACACTCATGCGCCGCATGATGTTCCGCATTGCCGAGAAGGTTGCGGAAAACAACCGGTGCATTGCCATCGGTACCGGCAAAAGCGTCGGCCAGGTTGCCTCACAGACCCTGGAATCCATTGCCTGCATCAACCGCGTCATCTCCATGCCGGTGTTAAGACCGCTTGTATGCATGGACAAGGTCGAGATCATTGATCTTGCAAGGAAGATCGGCACCTATGAGACATCCATTCTGCCGTATGAGGACTGCTGCACGATCTTCGATCCGAAGAATCCTGTCACAAAGCCGACCGTGAAGAAGGCGGAGTACTATGAATCCCGCTTTGATTATGAGAAGATGGTGCAGGACTGCGTGGACAATGACCAGGCGGTCATTGTGAAACCGCAGGAAGAAAAGGAAAGCTTCCTTTGATGAGGAATGGATATGGGACTGTTCAGAAAGCATAACGCAGATGTGGCAGAGCGTTTTGATGAAGTGTTTGCCATGGGCCGCAAGGAAAGCGAACAGGAGTTCGTCTACAGCCTGAATGAGATCTATGATCTTGTCGCAAAGGACAAAAGCTACAAGCCGGATGAGAAGCTGAAGATCTATTCCATGCTTTCCATGATGGAAAACAGCTCCGCAAAGGAGAGGCCGAAGCTTGCAAAGAAACTGAAGAAGATGCTCAGCTGAGGGCATCTTTTCCTTTTGCGTGAAAGGAAAGCAGAGCCAGGCTCTGCTCATTTCGTTTCACTGACATCGAGATGCTTCAGGCGGTACAGGACGATTTCATTGTCCGCAAGGAAGCGGACATCCTGTTTTGTCGTGCCTACACCGTTTGTGATATCCAGGGTGAAGGAATCGTTGATGTCATGTTTTCCACGGAAGTAATGTGTGGCACCGGGCGGTTCATACAATGCACCGAAGCCCCAGTATGCCTGTCCGCCAAGGCTGTGTCCGGCAAGGAACAGGTTTGTCAGATCTTCCGGTACATCCAGACATGTATCCGGTGTATGGCACATCGTGATGACATAGCCTGCCCTTGATACACTGGCATACGCTGCAGAGACATCCGGTGTTCCAAGATGCCCGCTGTCCAGCCCGACCAGGGTGATGCTGTCGCTGCTTCCGTTGTGGATCAGGATGCTGGTATTGTTCAGTACTTCGAAGTCGGAACTGTAGAGGATGTTGTTGACATCCTGCTGGATTTCAGGACTTTCATGATCCATGTCGCCGTATACGGCGAACTTTCCAAGCGGTGCCTTCAGGGAACCGAAGCAGCCGGCAATCAGGCTTAATGTATCCTGGTTGATCTCACCATGCTCCTCATCGAAGATATCCCCGCCGAACAGGATGATGTCCGGAGAGAGCTGTTTGATCGTATCCATGACTTCATAGAGCCGGTCCGCATTCATGTAGGGACCGTAGTGCAGGTCGGAGAAATACACGATGGTCCTGTCATTCATGGATGCCGGTATGAACAGGGAGGACAGTGTTTCATAGCGCACCTTGTATCGTCCCGGTGCCTTGTAGAAGGCATCATAGACAACCATGGTGATTGCGGCTGTAATGACTAATAAAACGCTCAGCAGTTTTCTGATTGCCTTCATTCAGACCTCCTCAACCGGTACATCATACCACAGTCGGGGATGCTATAATGGCGGAGCAGAAGGAAATCCCATGAACGAACTGACTTACCTCATCAGCGCATCCTGCCTTGCAAAGGCCATGCGTCAGGACAGCCTGCATACACTGCAGTTTCTCAAGGCCATGCAGGATACACAGACGCCTTTCTTCATCCTGAGTGAAAAGGCGAATACTGAAACAACAGCACAGGCTTATGCAGACTTTGGCATAAACCTCCCGGAAGAAACATTCATGACCACAGCCATGGCTGGCTCAAAAGCCCTGCGTTTGAAATACCCCATGAAGAACAAGGCTGCCTGTTTTGGCGGAGATGCATTGAAGAAGACGCTGGAGAAGGATGGTTGGCAGATCAGCCAGGACAAAGCTGACTTCCTGTTTCTTTCCATGAACCGGAATGCTGCATATTCTGACTACTGCTGGGCTTTGAATGTGCTCAGGAAAGGGGCACTGCTCATTGTGCTCGATGATGCCCTGTCATCATTGAATGACGGAATCTGGTCCATCGGCACCGGTGCTGTTGCCCATATGCTGGAGAAAGCATCCGGAAAGAAGGGATGGCATGTGGATCTTCCGGATCCTCTGTTAATCCAGATGTGCGTCTACAGCATGCAGGGCCTTTATGATCATACGGTCATGATCGACAATGATCTGGAACGAGGCATCAGGGCAGGAAAAAAGGCAGGTGTACGCACCGTGCTGCTCATGGATGATGCAGTTACGGAACAGTCTGCCTTTGAATCTCCCGTTCACCCGGATGCTGTGATTCCCAATCTCTCCGGTTTACTCCGTTGAGCAAAGCTTCAGGAAGTACTGCATGAGTGCTGCACTTCCTTCATCAGCGAGTCTTTCAGGATGCCATTGCACAGCAATGACATTCTCTTTTTCAATGCCCTCGATGATGCCGTCTTCACTGACTGCACTGACCATGAAGCCTTCTGCAGCATCCTTTACTGCCTGATGGTGGAAGGAGTTGACCATGGCTTTCTTTCCATAGATGGAATACAGGATGCTGCCTTCTTCAAATACATCGTCATGGCAGTAGTCATGTTTCCCGTTGCGCTTTCCCAGGCGGAACTGGTTGTGCTCCTTGTGGGAAGGTGCCTGCTTCACAAGATCCTGATACAGCGTTCCTTGGTCAGCAATATTGATCATCTGGATGCCTCTGCAGATGCCGAGCACCGGTTTTCCTTTCTCACGGAATGCATGGTAGAGCAGGATATCTGCCGCATCCATGGCAGGGTTCACATCCTTGCTGTCGGTGTTTGCTTCTCCGTACAGGGAAGGATCCGCATCTTCACCGCCGGTGATCAATAACCCGTCAAAGCGTTCTGCATATCCCTGTGCTTCTTCTTCCGTTGTTACAAACGGGGCAAGCACAGGCATCCCTCCGTTTTCCTTCACATAGCGGAAATAACTGACATTGTCATAGTAGACATCATTGTATTCCTTCTGCTCATAGCGGGCAGTCATCAGAATCAGCGGTTTCATGAAAATGCCTCCTGTTTTTCTGAGATTGTAGCACCGGTTTGCATGGAATGCAGTGTCAATGCTATAATCCATTCATTCATTTATACCGAGAGGAGTGATGATTTACGGACAGTACCGTGCCTTTGTGTAACAACAGTAAGAAAGAAATGGGGATGACAGCATGAGCTCAAGAGATTCGCTCAGGGTGCTTGCCCTTGTGATCCTGATCCTGATGTCGGGAATGTTTTCAGCCGCAGAGACCGCATTTTCCTGCGCATCCAAGGTGCGCCTCAAGTCCATGGCAAATGATCACAATGCCAAGGCTGCCAAGGTGCTGAAGATTCTCGACGACTATGACCGCTTCCTTACGACAGTACTGATCGGGAATAATATCGTCAATATTGTGGCAACGACCATCGGTGCCGTTCTTTTCACGACGCTCTATGGCGAAGCCAAAGGCCCGACGCTTTCAACGATTGTTCTGACACTTGCCGTGCTGATGTTCGGCGAGATCGCCCCCAAGACACTGGCCAAGCAGCATCCGGAGCGCTTTGCGATGCGCTTCCTTGGCTTTGTGGAATTCTTCCAGATCATCCTGACACCGCTGAACCTATTGTTCCGGGGCTGGCAGTTCCTTGTCTCCAGGGCGTTCCATTCTCCTGAAGATGAAAGCGATATCTCCGATGAACTGATCACCATGGTGGATGAAGCAGAGAAGGAAGGAGATCTCGAGCAGCATGAATCGGATCTCATCTCCGCTGCCATTGAATTCAATGACCTGGATGTCAAGGATGTCCTGACTCCGCGTGTGGATCTTGTCGCCGTGGAGATCGGCACCTCCCTGGAGGAGGTGGAGAAGACATTCCGCCTCAACTCCTATTCCCGTCTTCCGGTGTATGAACGCTCCATTGACAATATCGTGGGCGTCATCCATGAAAAGGACTTCTATTCCATGCTCTGGAACC
>OMUX01000408.1 GCA_900314345.1 uncultured Erysipelotrichaceae bacterium
AGCATGATCTGTGTACGTTCACTGCGCTGTGCATCGTGGCGGACATCTGATGAAACCCTCGATGTCCTTTCAGCCAGATCCGCAAAGATCGCGGAAAGTTCGTCTCTGACAGTCAGCGGATAATTGTCAGATTCAGAATGCATGGCATTCCAGGCATTCTGTAAATATGTGATGATCCTGTCATCCTCCTGCAGGGAAAGAGCCTTCTGAAACGGATCATGCAGGACAGGAAGAATATACTTCTGTTCAAAGATACTGCCGGGGACTCCGGCAATGATGGACTGATGAAAGACAATGGAGCGAAGACCGGCAGGCTTTCCCGGATCAGCATTGCGCATGGCATGAATGACACCGGAGTTAATGAAGAACCCCTGCCCTTCCTTTAGCAAGGCTTTAATATTCCCTGCCTCCACAATGATGGACCCTTCCGTGATCCAGCCGGCTTCAAACTCCTCATGCCAGTGCCAGATCACCTCTTCCATGCTCAGATCATCATCATAGATCGCAGCCGGAAATGCTGCACTTCCATGAAACACAGACTCTTTCAGGGAAACATCCTGATTGACCGGCTTTCCCGTTTTCTTCTCATCTTTCTTTCTGACAGTACATCTTGACAGTGCCATATGATCTCCTTTGGTGATTTTGTCCTATGAAACAGGCTTTATTATCCTAACAGTTCGTTTTTATTGAAGATATATTCTTATTGTAACGTGCAGAGAGGAGATATTGCATGATTTCATTACTGCTGGCAATTATCTATATTTCATTCATTTCCCTGGGACTTCCGGATTCCCTTCTTGGAAGTGCATGGCCTGTCATCTATCCGGAGCTTGGCATCCCGGTTTCCTGGTCGGGCATCGTCTTCATGATCATCTCCGTGGGAACCGTCATTTCTTCCCTGCAGAGTGATCGTCTGACAAAGAAGTACGGTGCAGGCATGGTCACTGCCGTCAGTGTCGGCATGACTGCCATTGCCCTCTTCGGCTTCTCCATTTCTCATTCCTTCATTGCCCTGTGCATCTGGGCAATCCCGTATGGCCTGGGTGCAGGCTCCGTGGATGCAGCACTGAACAACTATGTTGCCCTGCACTTTGCAAGCAGGCATATGTCCTGGCTGCACTGCATGTGGGGTGTAGGTGCATCCGTTGGGCCTTACATCATGTCCGCAGCCATTACCCGCACCGCTTCCTGGAACAACGGTTACCGCATCATCTCCATCATCCAGATCGTACTCTCCGCCATCATCTTCCTGTCGCTTCCGTTATGGAAGAAGGCGGAAGGAAGTGAATCCTCTTCCGAAGAAACAGAGGCCAAGCCGCTTCCGCTGAAGGATGTTGTGAAGATTCCCGGCGCAAAGCAGGTCATGCTGGCATTCTTCTGCTACTGCGCACTGGAACAGACGGTAGGTCTTTGGGCAAGTTCCTATCTGGTGCTGCACAAAGGTGTGGCTGAGGCTACGGCAACAGCATTTGCCTCCCTGTTCTACATCGGCATTACCACTGGAAGAGCTGTCAACGGCTTCATGACCCTGAAGTTCTCTGATACACAGCTGGTTCATCTTGGACAGGCACTGATCGCTATCGGATGTGTCATGATGGTGCTGCCTGGTCCTGACATGCTGGCGCTGATCGGCTTCATCATCATCGGCATCGGCTGTGCACCGGTCTATCCAAGCATCATCCACTCCACACCGGAGCACTTCGGCCGTGACAAGTCCCAGGCCATGGTCGGCATCCAGATGGCATCCGCCTATATCGGAACATCCATCATGCCGCCTCTGTTCGGACTTCTGACAAAGTTCATCGGCGTTGCCTTCCTGCCGTTCTACCTGCTGTTCATTCTTGCCGTACAGTTCTTCATGTTCAACGCCATGCTCAGAATCACCGCAAAGGAGGAGAAATAATCATGTACTCTGATTTCCATTTACATTCCGAATTCTCAGATGATTCCAGAACACCCATGGAGGTGCAGATTGAAAAGGCCATTTCCCTTGGCATGCAGGAAATGTGCTTCACGGATCATGTCGACTACGGCATCAAGAACGACTGGTCTGATGAAGAGATCAAGTGGCGCGGCGGTGACGGCATCGGCACGGCAATAGACGAACTGGATCCTTTGTCCAATGTCAACTATCCGGAATACTTCCTGAAGCTGGACCGCATGCAGAAGACCTACGGGAAGAAAATCACCATCAGGAAGGGACTGGAGTTCGGCATCCAGACAATTACCGTC
Organism: uncultured Erysipelotrichaceae bacterium; assembly: GCA_900314345.1. Taxonomy (GTDB): domain Bacteria; phylum Bacillota_I; class Bacilli_A; order Erysipelotrichales; family Erysipelotrichaceae; genus Bulleidia. Next base: position 2,233 of record OMUX01000408.1, read on the forward strand.
AAGGATTATGAAAGACTGCTTGAAAATTACGGGGATCAGCTGGACTTCGTTCTTCTTTCCATGCATGAGATCGACAACAAGGAACTCTGGACCGGTGAGTTCATGGAAGGCATGAACCAGAAGGAATACAACCTGAAGTACTATACGGAGATCCTCAATGTCATGAAGGTATTCCATGACTATGACGTGCTTGCCCACCTGGATCTTGTATCAAGGTATGACGCAAAGGGACCGATTGCCTTTGAAGAAGTCAAGGATATCCTGACAGAGATCCTCACTACGGCCATCAAGGATGGCAAGGGCATCGAGATCAACACCTCCAGCTGGCACTACGGCCTCAAGGATACAACCCCTTCCAGGGATATCCTGAAGCTCTACCATGATCTTGGCGGAAAGATCATCACGATCGGTTCTGATGCACACAAGCAGGAATTCCTCGGCGACCATTTTAAGGATGCGGGAACCATTCTCAAGGAGACCGGCTTCACGGAATACTGCACATTTGAAAAGCACCAGGTTCACTTCCATGCACTCTGATGCGCATACGAAATACAAGGTCCGCAAGAAAGATGGTGCTTCCGCATACTACTCAGAAATGCAGCGTGTGCTGCTGAGAAGAGTATCTGTCTCCATTAACAAAGAGAAATATCCGGAAGTGATCAAAAAGCTGGATGATGTACCCTCAATGAATCAGTACATCATCCAGCTCATCCTCAACGATATTTCCAGAAACTGAATTCCCGCAGGGGAGTTCTTTCTTTTGTTTCCTACATCAATGGTGCAAAGACACGGACGACGTTCCAGAACAGTCCCTTCAGTATGCTGGTACGGGACTCCTCCAGTGTCATCTCATGGCTTTGTGCAATCACAGCTGCCGTATCTTCTGCAATATGTTTCACGGCATCTGCCTCATAAATCAGCGTACCGTTTTCAAAATGCAGGTACAGGGAACGGTAATCCAGATTGACAGTACCGACTGTTGCACACACATCATCGCTGACAAACACCTTGGCATGGTCAAAGCCCGGTGTGTACTCATGCACATGGACGCCTCCCTTGATGAGATTTTCATAGTACGATCTCGTCACACCCCAGACCATTTTCTTGTCCGGTACGCCCGGTGTGACAATCCTGACATCCACACCGCGCTTTGCGGCAAGGATCAGGGCATTGATGAAATCAGAGTCAATGATGAGATACGGTGTCATGATATGCACATACTGTGTTGCCTGGTTGATCATGTTCATGTACACATTCTGGGCAACCCTTTCCTCAGAGAACGGTGATTCACCATAGGCACAGACATAACCGGACTGCACCGGTTCTTCATGTTCCCCATAGAACTTTGTATAGTCATCATCCTCATGGCGCAGGGCATTCCAGTTTGTCAGAAACAGACGCAGAAGGTTATCCACTGCCTTGCCCTTCACCCTGACGACCGTATCCTTCCAATAGCCATGTTTCACAATGGCATTGATGTATTCGTCTGCCAGGTTCACACCGCCGGTGAATCCCACCTTGCCGTCAATGACCATGATCTTCCTGTGATCCCTGTGGTTCATGACAATGCTCAGGAACGGTGAAAGCTTGTTGAACGTCATGGCCTTGATGCCATAGCTTTCCAGCTTCTTTGCATAGGATGCAGGAACCGTGCCAAGGGAACCGAGATCATCGTACATGACACGGCATTCCACCCCTTCCTTTGCCTTCTCCTTCAGGATGTCCAGCATACCGTTCCACATCTTTCCTTCTTCAATGATGAAGTATTCCAGGAAGATGTACTTCTTTGCCTTCTTCATTTCCTCCAGCATCACAGGCCATCCTTCTTCACCGGAGCCATAGTAGTCATAACCCTGGTTCCTGGATACAGGGAAGCCTTGCTTTGCCAGGTAGCTGTACTGACTTGCATGCACGGGATCCTTGTCCCTGATTTCCTGCAGGACTGCTTCATCCTGTTCCGCGTATTTCCTGGCTTTTTCCTGTTCTGTGTAAATGCCTCTGGTTGTCTTCGAACTGAGCAGATCGGCTCCGAAGATGAGGAACAGGAGAATGCCCGGCACCGGAAACAGCATGATCAGAAGGACCCACATCATATCAGAGGACAGATGCTTGCTGTTGCGGATAATGGAAAGCACTACCGCAGCACCAAGCAGACGCAGAATACCTTCCAGCCATGCGGCCTGTTCCATGAAGTGATTCACAATACCGGAAATCAATGCATACTCAACCAATAGCCCCAGTGCAATAGGTATGATTCTGCCGATCATTCGTTTCATGTCTTTGTCCCCGCTTTCCGGATGATCCTGTTAACAGATATAAATATATCATTCCACGTACATGTTTCTTGCTGTCTGGCAGTAAATTGATACGGAGGCATACGTTTTGTTTCACTATACAGGAATGAGAGTCAATGATCCGCTGCGCATTCTGTCCTTTTCCTGCATATAATTTCAGTATCATTCCAGTACGCTGGAAACGGAGACAGCCTATGAAACAGGATGATATTTCATACGTCAATGCGAGCCTGCACCAGTACCATGACATCGGTGCAGGAGAAAGAGGTGTTACAAGACCGGGATACTCTGAGACCGAGAATCAGATGCATGCCCTTTTTACAAGACAGGCACAATCCCTGGGGCTTGCGGTATACCATGACTGCTATGGAAACAGCTATGCATCATTCACGAAAGAACCTCCTGTTGTATTGATTGCCTCGCATCTGGATTCCGTTGTGGAAGGCGGGAGGTTTGACGGGCCTGCCGGAGTCATCACAGGACTTCTGATTCAGAAGTGGAACCTGGAAGAACATGCCGGACTCCCCGTAACATGCGGAGCACTCCGCTGTGAAGAATCCAGCCGCTTCGGTCATGCGACCATCGGAAGCGGTCTGGCCACAGGACAGTTCCAGATCGAAGATGCCGGTGCCTGGAAGGATTCCAATGGCATCACCCTTGCAGAAGAACTGCAGAAACATGAGAATGACGGACCGGTTCCCGACTATTCCAGACTGCAGGAATACCTGGAGCTGCACATTGAACAGGGAAGAGTGCTGGAAGAATCAAGGAAGGAACTAGGCATTGTCACTTCCATTGCCGGAAACCACAGAATCTTCCTTGACCTCAAAGGCATGGCGGAACACAGCGGTGCCACACCGATGAATCTCAGGAATGATGCCCTGTGTGCTGCCGCTGAGGTGATTCTTGCAGTAGAGCACATTGCAGAAGAAGAATGGAAGGAACATTCCGTCGGAACTGTCGGTGTTGTGGAGAACCACCCCAATGTCATGAATGTCGTGCCAGGGGAAACAAAGCTGCGGATTGATCTCAGAAGCCAGAGCGCAGACAGTCTTGCACGCATGGAGGAAGCTGTCCTGATGCAGACAAAGCAGATCTGTGAAAGAAGAGGAATCACCCTTGATGTGGAACGGATCACCCGCACAGAGCCGGTCATGATGAACAAGGATATTGCCGAAGGGCTGATGAAGGCATGTGAAGCTGAAGGTAATTCCGGTATGTACATGCCAAGCGGTGCAGGCCATGACGCCATGCACTATGCAGAGATCACACACGCAGGCATGGTCTTCATCCCCTGCCTGCACGGCATCAGCCACAACCCTGCCGAACATGCTGAGGCAGAGGATATCGTCAAAGGCGCACGTGCCATGTATGCATACCTGAAGGAGGAATTCCAATGACAACAATGAAGATCATCCATGGAAGGGTCATCGATCCTTCCATGAACAGGGATGAAACAGCAGATGTCCTGATCAAGGACGGAACGATCACAGCCATCGGCCAGATCAATGAGGACGCAGATACTGTCATTGATGCAAAAGGATGCATTGTAGCCCCCGGCTTTGTAGACGGACATGTGCATTTCCGCGACCCGGGATTCACATACAAGGAAGACATTCACACCGGCGCAAGGGCTGCAGCACACGGTGGATACACCACTGTGATCATGATGGCCAATACCCGTCCGGTCATTGACTGTCCTGAAGTGCTTGATGGTGTGCTTGCCAAAGGCAGGAAAACAGCCATCCATGTATATTCCGCAGCCTGTGTCACCAGGTTCATGGAAGGCAAGGAACTGACTGACTTTGCAGAACTGAAGAAGCACGGTGCCGTGCTTCTGACCGATGACGGACTTCCGATCCTCAACAGTGCCGTTGCCACAGAGGCAATGGAAGAAGCTGTCAGGAATGACATGATGCTGAGCTTCCATGAAGAAGATCCCGAGCTGATCTACATCAAGGGCATCAATGACGGTGAGACTGCAAGGAAGCTTGGCATGAAGGGAGCCAGAGCCAGTGCCGAAGAAATCCTTGTGGCAAGGGATGTCGTTCTGAGCCGTGCCACAGGTGCGCATATCCATATCCAGCATGTGTCCAGCGGCTTTACCGTTGATCTTGTGAGAAAGGCAAAGAAAGACGGGATTCATGTGACCTGTGAAGTTACGCCGCAGCATTTCTCATTGAATGAATCCATCGTTAAGGAGAAAGGCACTCTGGCCAAGGTCAATCCCCCGATCCGCACGGAAAAGGACAGACAGGAGATCCTGGAAGGCATCAAGGACGGAACCATTGATATCATCGCCACCGACCATGCCCCGCATTCAAAGGAAGAAAAGCTGAGACCGTTCCCGCAGGCCCCAAGCGGCATGATCGGTCTTGAAACTGCACTTGGCCTTGGCATTCTGAAACTGGTACAGCCAGGCATTATCTCCATGAGCCAGCTGATCTCCATGATGTCCACCAGACCGGCACAGTTATTCAGGCTCAATGCCGGAAGTCTGCAGGAAGGAAAACCTGCAGACCTTGTCATCTTCAACCCGAAGAAGACATGGACTGCAGGCAACTACCTGAGCAAGGCTTCCAATTCCCCATTCACCGGCATGGAGCTTCCCGGTGTGGTGGAATACACCATCTGTGATGGAAAGATTGCTTATCAGTCTCAATGAGAATGACAGTTCCTGTTCCGTACAGGAGCTGTTTTTTTAATCAAAAAAAAGATTACACAAATTGATAGTAACTTCTGAACCTTTATCAGCTCATTATATCATGCTCCAAAACAATCAGTCAATGGACGCTTCGCTTTTGCCATTGACCTTATGAATTAATTCACGGGTGTGCGGCGACCAATTCATCAATCAGTTTCCTCATATACTCGTCC
>OMUX01000002.1 GCA_900314345.1 uncultured Erysipelotrichaceae bacterium
AAGTTCAAGTCCATCACGGACAGTGATCTTGACCTTGACTCGGAAGAAGAGAAGAAGCAGAAGGAAGAAAAGGCCGAGGCAAACAAGGATATGCTCAATGCCGTCAAGGATGCCCTTGGTTCAAAGGTCAAGGAAGTCCGTCTGTCCTCCAGACTCAAGGATGACCCGGTCTGTGTTGTCGCAGATGAAGGCATGTCCATCGAGATGGAGAAGGTTCTCTCCCAGGATCCCAGCAACCGTGGTATGAAGGCGGTCAAGATCCTTGAGATCAACCCGGATCACCCGATCTTCACAAAACTGCAGGAAGTCTACAGACAGAATCCGGAGACACTGAAGGAATACGCGGATGTCCTGTATGACCAGGCATTGTTGATTGAAGGTCTCTCCATTGACGATCCGGCTGCCTATGCAAGGAAGATCGTCGATCTGATGGTCAAGGCAAAGGTGGAACCGGCACCGGCAAAGCCTGAGGAAGCACCTGCATCAGATGTGGTGGATGCTGAAGTTGTGGAAGAACCGAAGACTGAAACAGCTTCTGAAGCTGCACCGGAAGAAGAAAACAAATAATTCACTGCAAGGCAAAGGGGGAAGAGCAGCCGCTCTTCCCCTTTTGTAATGGTCTGCAGGATGGCATCATCAGGCTGCAGCAGTGATGTTTTCCGTTTCCTTCAGTTCTTCCAGCAGCGATTTTCTGACAAGGAATACTGCAAGCAATGCAGTCAGGATATCCGAAGCAGGCTGGGCATGAAGAATTCCGTCATAGCCAAGAAGCCTGCCCAGGATGACAAGCATGAGGGCAAACACAATCCCCTGCCTTGAAGCACTGAGCACCAGTGCCTGCCATGCCTTGCCGGTGCTCTGGAACAGGCATGTGATGATCAGGACAACGGACATGAACGGCATGCCTGCAAGCAATGCCCTGAGCATCGGTGTCCCTGCACCAACGATTGCCTGATTGTCAATGAAGAGCGCCACTGCATGACCGGCATTGACATACAGGATCAAGGAAAGAGCACAGGCTAAGGACAGCTCGAGTACAAAGGCAAAGCGGATGGCTTCCTTCAGCCTTGTTTTCTTCTGTGCTCCGTACAGATATCCATACAGCGGCTGGCCGCCGAAGGCAAAGCCGACCAGCACCATGATGACGATCATTGTCACCTTGGCCACGATGCCATAGGCAGCAATGCTCTGATTGCCATACGGCAGCAGTGCATTGTTCATCAGTACCACACCGATGGACTGCACGAGATTCGTGATGGAGGAAGGAATACCGATACTGAAGATTTCCTTCAGTTCATGGGCAGAGATGCGGAAGTCCTTCACACGGAAGGAAAGCACGGAGGCATGTCTTCTGATGTACATGACATAGAAGATATCTGCGCCGATATTGCCGATGATGGTGGCGATGGCTGCACCGGCAGCTCCTTTGTTCAATGTGAAGATGAATACCGGATCCAGGATGATGTTGATGATGGAGCCAAGGACAGAACCGATCATGGCCGCATTGGCATGACCTTCCGTACGCAGAAGATTGGATGGTGCAAGCCCAAGGATCACAAACGGTGCACCTGCCGCAATCCAGAGATAGTATCCCTTTGCATGCATGAATGTGTCTTCCGTTGTACCTAAGAGATGCAGGATGGGATTCCGAAAAACAAGCAGTATGACAGCAATGAGAATACCAAAGATGAAACATCCGTCCAGACAGAAGACAGAAAGCCTTCTGGCATCATCCTTTCTGCCTGCACCAAGCAGCCTTGAAATCACACTGGAACCGCCCAGACCGAACATATCGCCCATGGCAATCAACAGTGTAAACACCGGTGCACAAAGGCTGACGCCGGCAACCAGGTCAGCATTCCCCGTCTGCCCGATGAAGTACGTATCCACAAGGTTGTAAACAAGTGTAAGCACGGAGCTCAGCACCACCGGCAGAGCAAGCTTCAGGTAAGCCTTCGGCACCGGTGTATTTTCAAACAGTTCATTTTCCATATTTCACCTCGAAACGGAATGCATTCTATACCATTGCATGGAAAATCAATGTGACATATGTCACAATAATATGGAAATGAAACAGATCCGCACGAAGAAATCACTGGCTGATATCCTGAAGACCTATCACATGGAACAGATCCTGTCAGATACTGATCTTCCCTTTTCCCTGGTCCGCTTTGACAAGGGAGAGGAGATCATCCATCAGGCGGATCCGAGACATCATGTGATTCTTCTGCTGTATGGAGCCATGGAAATCATGTCAATCCACGTCAACGGCAGTCTGCACAAGGTCAGCAATATCAGACCTGGCAGCATCCTCGGCGATATGGAGTTCGCCCTTGGCGGGATCCAGCAGTATACCGTCACAGCAGATGAGGAATGCCTGTGTCTTGTCATCGCATCAGATGAATGCAGACAGAAGCTGGAACAGGATCCTCTGTTTCTCATGGCAATGCTGAAGTCCGTTGCCGCAAAGCTTCACGCCTCCTCCCTGGCGCAGAGTGAACCGGAAGATCTGAGGGAACACATGTACTGGCTTCTGAAGCATTCCTGGAACGGAACCCTCCATGGTGTGGGCAAAGCAAGTGAACAGCTGCATTGTTCCAGGCGCCAGCTGCAGCGCATTCTCAAAGAGGAATGTGATGCCGGCAGAATGCAGAAGCTTGCCAAAGGGACATACCGTCTGAAATAATCCACGCTCCTGCTTGACATTCCTTTATATCGGAATATAGTTCTTTTTTGAACAATTTGAGGTGAAGCATGAAACAGTCAGTACAGTTCTGGGATCTTGTCAGCACGTTCCGCAGGAAATACCGGGAAGCATGCAGTCCCTTGTACAGGAAATACGGTCTGAAGCAGAATGAGTTTGATGTACTCATGTTCCTGCATAACAATCCCGAGGCCGATACAGCCGCCAGGATGATCGAACAACGGGGATTTTCCAAGTCGCAGGTCTCCTCCTCTGTCAGCCATCTGATGGAAAAAGGACTTCTTGAAGCAAGTTATCATAATGACAATCGCAAGAGCATCCACCTGTGTCCTTCCGCCTCTGCAGAGCAGATCGTAACGGAAGGAAAGCATATGCAGGATCTGTTCCTGCAGAAGCTTCTGCAGGGGATTCCTGAAGCAGAGATCAATGCTGCAGCGGACATGATGCAGACAATGCTTGCAAACATGAAGGAGATGAAGGCATGAGTCAGAACAAGGATGAAATGAGTACCATGCCGGTCAGGCAGCTTCTGATGAAGCTTGCAATACCAACCGTCATTGCCTCCCTGGTCAATCTACTCTACAACATCGTGGACCGCATCTACATCGGCCACATCCCTGGCATCGGTGCATCAGCACTGACGGGAGCCGGACTTTTCATGCCGATCCTGCTATTGATCAATTCCTTTGCAGCACTTGTATGTTCCGGCGGAG
>OMUX01000192.1 GCA_900314345.1 uncultured Erysipelotrichaceae bacterium
CCATTTACAGTTTCTCCTTTGACCGGCATATTCTAGCACACCGCAGTGGCTGTGACATGCCTGAATGCGCAAATGATGAAACAATCTGAAATTCTGATAGAATGAACAGGACAGGAAAACAAGGAAAGAGGAGCTATATCCATGAGTGAAGAAAACAAGAATCCCGAAAACTGCGACAATCAGTGCGATCACTGCAGTGCAAACTGCGGCAGCCGCAAGCCTTCAAAGTATCCGCTGCATCCAAGAAGCAGCGTGAAGCATGTCATCGGCATCGTCTCCGGAAAGGGAGGCGTCGGAAAGAGCTTTGTGACATCCACCCTGGCATCCGCCATGGAATCCCTGACCGGCAATGTGGCTGTGCTGGATGCGGATATCACCGGTCCGAGCATGGCGCATGTCTTCGGCATCAAGGAGAAGATGTACAGCGACGGCACACTGGCATACCCGGCAAGGACTGCAAAGGGCATGCAGGTTGTCAGCACCAACATGATGCTCGACAGTGATGATCAGCCGGTCATCTGGAGAGGACCGATCGTTGCCGGAGTGATCCAGCAGTTCTGGAGCGAGGTATTCTGGGATGATGTCGACTATATGTTTGTCGACATGCCTCCGGGAACCAGCGATGTCCCGCTGACCGTGTTCCAGTCTCTGCCGCTGGATGGCATCATTGTCGTCACTTCCCCGCAGGATCTTGTGACGATGGTTGTCGACAAGGCCATCAACATGGCAAAGATGATGAACATTCCGGTGCTTGGTCTTGTAGACAACATGAGCTATGTGGAATGTGACAAGTGCGGCAATAAGATGGAGGTCTTCGGGCCAAGCCATGCCGAAGAGATCACTTCAAAGTTCAGCATTCCGCTTCTTGCAAGGATTCCGCTGCGCACAGGCTATGCCCAGGCAGGGGATGAAGGCAGGATCGAAAAACTCGATGTGCCGGAAATGAAGGAAGTCGCAGCACTGCTGAAGGAGAAGTTTGACGGCAAGGCTGCCTGAAGAAAGGACGTCTCAGTATGACGAAGATTCTCATCACGGATGATGAAGCAATGATCCGTCAGATGATCCGCAAGTATGCGGCATATGAGGGATTTGAATGCGATGAGGCGGCAGATGGCCTGGAAGCGGTGGACAAGTGTGCAAGAAACCACTATGACCTTGTCGTCATGGACATCATGATGCCGAACCTGGATGGTTTTTCCGCCGTCAAGGAGATCAAGAAGAATCAGCCGGACATGCCCTTCATCATGCTTTCCGCTTTAGGCGAGGAGTATGACAAGGTGCATGGCTTTGACATCGGCGTGGATGACTATGTCGTCAAGCCGTTTTCCAGCAAGGAGCTCATGATGCGCATCCATGCCATCCTCAAGCGTGTCCATCCGGCATCCGCAGGCGGAAGCCAGGTGTTTACCTTAGGCGGCATGCAGATAGACTACGGGGCAAGGGTTGTGACCATTGACGGAAACCGCATTGATCTTTCCCCGAAGGAATACGAACTGCTGGTTTATCTTGTGAAGAATACCGGCATTGCCGTGACAAGGGAACAGATCCTGCAGACCGTATGGGGCTATGACTTCTTCGGCGATGACAGGACACTGGATACGCATATCAAGCTTCTGAGAAAGAATCTCGGTGATTACAGCAAGTACATCGTCACATTGAGAGGAGTCGGATACCGCTTTGAAAAAGAAGATCACCCTCAGAAATAAGATTGCCAGATACCTCCTGGTGTTTGCCGGTCTTCTGATCGGGCTTCTGGTGCTGTTCCAGCTGGTGCTGCTGCAGCCGATGTACGAACATTCCAAGAGACAAGCGGTTGCCCGGGTCATGGAATCCATCAAGGAAGCCGTGCTTTCCGGCGATGATGAAACGCTGCAGGCAAGCATCTACAAGGCAAGCGCACAGAGCGATACCTGTGTCAGGGTCATCGATTCCACGACCGACTCCGACCAGGGACAGATCGGCTGCGTCCTGTACCGCATGAGCTACAGCGATGTGATCGAGCAGGCAAACCTGGCATCGGAAAACAACGATGAATATGTTACGGTTCTGGACCATGGCATCGGCATTCCCGGCATGCCGGACAAGATCCGCAAGGATGAGTCCGGTTCTGATTTCCGCTCCATTGTTCAGACAGATCTGGTGGATACGGAAGAGGGCACAGTGATCGTCATGGTCTATGCCGGTCTGTCTCCCGTCAATGCCACAACGCAGACGCTTTCCCGGCAGATCTTCTTCATTGCCATCATCGTTGTGCTGGCAATGCTGATACTGACCTGGATCATGAACCGCCATATCACCCAGCCGCTTTCCGCAATCAACGCTGCCGCAAAGAGCCTGCCGGAAGGAATATATGAATCCCAGCAGGGCAAGGCGGAATATGAAGAGGCACAGGAACTGGATGAAACACTCACCCAGGCGGCAGAGGATATCCGCAAGGCAGACAAGACCAAGCGCGACCTGATTGCCAATGTCTCGCATGACCTCAGAACCCCGCTGGCCTTGATCAGCGGCTATGGCCAGATGATGAAGGATCTGCCCAGTGAGAAGGCGGATGAAAACATCCA
>OMUX01000010.1 GCA_900314345.1 uncultured Erysipelotrichaceae bacterium
GGCGAGCATCTGAAAGCGGTAGCAGAGGGTAAGGTGCGGTACTAATCCGCACTTTGCACACATACTTCTCGCTACTATTGTATTTTCCGTATAAATATCCACTTTTTGAATGATTTTATAATTCATACATGCAGTTATACGTGCAGTTGCTGACAAACAAAGCGAGGGATAACCTCGCTGTGCTGCTATAGATGAATTGGTGGTTATTCTGATCTGCTCTACAGGTTTGGATCTTCGCCTTTTTGCAATGATTGCAGCCGCTGCTTCTTTTCGATTAGTTTATCTTTGTCCGGAAGTGAATCAATGGCACGCTTGAGCCTGTTCTCAGAAGGGTGGAAGTAGGTTACCAGGCGATTACAATTGAATTTATTCTTTGTTCCCAGAAGAACATTGATCACCACAACAGATACTTCCTGTAATAGCAGCTGATCACAGAATGTATCCCTTGTAACTATTCCGGAGATATGCTCGATTCCATAAGCCTTGCATTTCTTCAGCTGTTTCTTGATCAGAGAATACTTCTTTTCATAGGATTGACCATCAATTTCTTCAAGGTACTGCAGGATATGTGTTAAGGATGGTTCAATACAGTCCTTGATCGGAACAGATCTTTGCTGAGCAAGAATATCCGTCTTTGTTACTGTGAGGCGGTGGTTATCATTTCCAGATAAAGAAAGACAAGTCAGTTCCCCGATGCTGATACCTGTAAAAGACATCAGTATGGCAAGATCAGCAGGAAGCTCTCCCTGATGTTCAAAGCAGGTGAGAAGTTCTTCAATAGTCAAAGCCTGACTCTGTCTCTTCTCTGATGCTGGCAATGGAGGCATCTCCATATCCCTGCTGTAGCTCGCTGGGATCAATCCGATCTTATGTGCATACCTGTCCAGCTTCTTGTAAAGCAGAATAACATCTCTCTGCTTGCTGACGGAAAGATCATCCAGAATCTGTTCCACATTGAACGGCCGCAGATACTTCAATAAGATTGTATCTAGGCTTCTCATATTGCTGAGGTATGTCCGTACATAATGGTAAAGAGAAGATTCGGACAGTTTCCTGTGTGCAACCATCCTTTTCTGTACAAAGATCCAGTATTCAAAGAAAGTCTTGAAGCGTATATGATCCGGACAGTGATAGTCCGGTCTGAAGTAGATGGAATTGATATACTGAGCAGCATCTGATCTTTTCTTCTTTTCATTACTGCTTTTTCCAGAGCGCATTGATTGCCTGCCATTGCCGCTCTTCATCAATTTCTATATGGCGGTATTCATTGATCTTGTGTCCCATCAGGTATTCCACGGTATTGTAATTAACGTCTTTTTCATCGAGCCAGGTACAGAAGGAATGCCTTGTGTCATACAGGGTATGACCTTTTGCACACCATTCAGCGCAGACCATTTTATAACGGAGTGACAGTTCTTCATAACGCATCATGCCACCGTTTTCATTGGCAAAGACATATTCTGTGTCTGTTCTTTGCATGGCCTGTTGAAAGAAACGCTGGATATAAGGGTGAATCGGAATGCTCCTTCTTTTACCGGAGTCTGTCTTTGCTCCGCCAAGGATCATCATATGTTTCAGGTCAACCTGATCATGAGTCTTCTGCAATAGTTCAATCGGTCTCATTCCGGTATACAGAAGAACCAGGACAAGATAGACATCGTCTTCAGAGGTATGCCTCAGCAAAGCCTGGACTTCCGGTTCCTTGAAAAGATGCCGTTTTCTTCTGAAGTCATCGTCTGTATAGATGATCTTCTCAATGTCATCTGAATACCAGCGGATATCAAGACCGCGCTTATGCGCAGTAACATCCAGCTTCCGGAAAAGACGCTGAACCAGACGCTGTGAAGCTGATGTCAGTTCAGAGAAGACATAGCTTTCCATTTCTTCTCCGGTAATGGAAACATAAGGCCTGTCTGCCAGATCAATGCATTTATTCATAGCTGTACGGTACTGAGAAATGGTTGCTTCCGAACGATGCGCTCTTTTCAGACCCCGTACCATGTAGGAATACAGCTCATCCATCGTCAGGTTTTCCTGCATGAGTTCCTGACTGGATTTATAACGAATATCCGCCAAAGCTGCTTTGGCTTCTTCTTCCGTAGGAAAAGAACCAACATAGATTCTTCCTGCTTTTGTTCCTGTTTTAAACCTTTGTGCAATCCAATGATTGATTGCATTCCGAGGCTCATAGTATACAGTTCCGGTGCCATACGGAAGCTCAGGATGCTGCGCTGTTTTCATGAGAAATGCTCCATTGATTGTTGTGATACATGCAGGATATGACTTCATTCAGCGTCTTGATGATCTTGGATCTCTGCTGTTTGGGATATCCGTCAGCTATGGCATTCATATCAATGCTTCTGAGGTCTTCACTGTAATACCTCTCAAGCAGAATGGCTCTTTCCCGCCACAGGCGGCAATGGTTATAGGATTCTGTTCTCTGTTTCTCCTGCAGAAGTTCAAGTAATGCACCTCCCAGGGAAGGGTATTGTTCTTCTCTGCTGACAGAAGTGAGATAAGGATCCAGCAGTAGCATGGAATTCTTCAGCTGAAGCTGAATCGTTTCTGCTGGTGTTAATTCCCGGTAGATGACGGGGCTGTCATATTCAGCTGCATAGCTGATGATTCGTTTCATAATGAAGCGTGCTTTCCTGCGTGAAAAATCTGAATGGGCTGTGTGGTCCAGAATGATTTCTATCATGCCTTTTGGAAAACGGCTCAGAGAATATGATGCAAGGAGTTTGAATTTCCTTGCGGATTTACGAAGAATCTCCAGTTCGTTGCCGGTGAAGAGATCAAGATTGCTGCTGAAATAAAGCTCTGCAGCATCAGAGAAGGTTTCAATTCTGTTATCCATATTCTTTGTTTTTATTGCGATAAACGCTGACGGATTTCTTCCATGCTTAAACCGGAGTCATTGATGATCTGCAGCAGATTCTTCATTTCTTCTTCCCTGCGGGCATTTTCTTCTGCTTCCTGCAGTGCTTTAAGTTCATCTGTTAGATTGTTGATTTCAGTCTGGCAGGAAGTGATCTTGTCGGAATAAACAGCTATCTTCTCCTGAAGCTGATCAATCTTGTTCTGGAGGACTTCCTGTCTGCTTGAGCGAGGTTTACGAGGCTTCTTTTCGATCTGGTTCATAACTATTGACCTTTCTGGTAACGACTTATCCGTTAATTAAAGATAACAAACAAAACATATATTTACAACACATTATGGTAAATACAGCGGAACGATTAATACAACTCAGGGAAGCAATTGGTTTATCTAAGGCGGCATTTGCAAGCAGAGCAGGGTATGCTCAGCCGACGCAAAGAAGGTATGAAGAAGGAATTACTGCTATATCTGAAAATAGGATCAACCAGATATGCAATGTCTTTGATGTGAACAAGGAATGGCTGGTAACCGGGGAAGGGGAAATGCTGAATCATCCTGTTTCCCAGTCACCGGCAACCCGTCTTATACAGTTAAGAAAAGAACTGAACATGACACAGATAGAGTTTGCGGCAATGGCAGGACTGACACAAAACTATGTCAGTTTGCTGGAATCACAGAAGGTGGAGATGACAGAGAAAACTGCAAGGAAGATCTGTGAAGCCTTTGATGTTGGATATACATGGCTCAAATATGGTAAGGAAGCTGCAAAGGAATACCCTGTGACAGACGAAGTACTGGCATACCTTGATGAACAACCAGATTTAAGGAAATACATACG
>OMUX01000106.1 GCA_900314345.1 uncultured Erysipelotrichaceae bacterium
CAACAACCTGACTGGTTTCCACCTTCACGTATTCCTCGACCAGGGCACCGTCCTCCTTGACAAGGATCAGCTTCTCTCCATACTCAGGCGTTTCATCCTCGCCATCATCCACATCTACCGGAACCGTTGCCTTCTCGGAATAAGGCGACAGGCGTTCCGGAAGGGATGGCTGTCCGGGATGGTACAGCGTGCCGGTAATGCCGGACACCAGAAAGGCAGCTGCCATTGCCCCGGCAACCATCAGACGATAGCCGAGGTAATCCTTCTGAATCTGCTTCCTGGCCGTATCCTTCTTCCGCTTCTCATCCTTTTCTTTCTGAATGATGCGGGCATTCTGAAGATCCCCTGCACTGATCTCCTCCAGGGTATCTATATTGATATAGGTCTTTTCTGCCTCTGCCTGTGCTGCCATAAACCGCTCCTTTGTTACATTATAAGCATCAGAATCCGCTTACATATTTTCTTTCATTGTTTTCAGTTGTTTCATCTGTGCTACAATCCCCTTGTAACAGTTGATAGGAGCGGCGCTTATGAAAAATTTCGTGTTTATATCACCGAATTTCCCGAAGACGTACTACCAGTTCCCGAAGGCCTGGAAGGCCATCGGCGGTACGTCGCTGTGCATCGGTGAAGATCCCTGGGACTCTCTTCCGCAGGAGCTGAAAGACTCCATGGATGAGTACTACCAGGTCAGCTCCATGATGGACTATGACCAGATGTACAGAGCAGTTGCCTGGTTTGCCCACAAGCATGGAAAGATCGACTGGCTGGAAAGCAACAATGAATTCTGGCTCGAACAGGATGCCCGTCTTCGCACGGACTTCAACATCACCACCGGCGACAAGTCAGACTCTGTCATGCGCTACAAGACAAAGTCCAACATGAAGGCTTTCTACAAGAAGGCAGGCGTTCCGGTTGCCAGATACCATCTGGTATCCACCCTTCCGGAAGGAAAGAAGTTCGTGGAAGAGGTCGGCTATCCGGTCATCGTCAAGCCCAATGACGGCGTCGGTGCCAATGCCACATGGAAGATTTCCAATGACACAGAACTGGAAGGCTTCTACAACCAGCATCTGAGAACACAGTACATCATGGAAGAGTTCGTTCCGGGCTACATCCAGAGCTATGACGGCATCACGGACCAGAACGGAAACATCATCTTCCAGACAAGCCACATTTTCCCGGAGCCGATCATGGACGTCGTCAACCAGAAGGATGAATGTTTCTACTACTCCGTCAGGGAAGTGCCGAAGGATCTGGAAGAGATGGGCTCCAAAGTCATCCATGCCTTTGACATCCGGGGCAGGTTCTTCCACACGGAATACTTCCGTCTGACAGAAGACAAGCCGGGCCTTGGCAAGAAGGGCGGTCTGGTAGGCCTGGAAGTCAACATGAGACCTCCGGGAGGCTATACACCGGACATGATGAACTATGCCAATGACATCAATGTCTATGCCATCTATGCAAACATGGCCATGGACAATACCAACACCTATAAATCAGAGCGTCCGTACTTCTGTGTCTATGTAGGAAAGCGCGACTACCTGCACTATGAACACAGCATGGCTGACATCTACAGGAAGTACGGCCAGTCCATATGCATGCATGAACGCATGCCGGGCATCCTTGGCTCCGCCATGGGTGATGAAGCATACATTGCCCGCTTCCGTACAGAACAGGAAGTGCTTGAATTCGGCAACTTCGTATACGAGAAGAAATCCGAGAAGCCGGCAGAACCGGCAGAACCTGCAAAGCCTGCCAAAGCAAAGGGGACAAAGAAGAAGTGAAGACCGAATACTTCAAGGAATACAGCAATAGCCTCGGCCGTGACATGGAATTCAAGGTCTACGGCCATGCCGGCAAGCCGGTGCTTGTCTTTCCTTCCCAGGACGGACGTTTCTTCGACTACGAAAACAACGGCATGATCGACTGTGCCAAGGACTATATCGAAGCCGGCAGGATCCAGATGTTCTGCTGCGACAGCAACGATGTCAACAGCTGGTCTTCCAAGAGCTGGGACAACCGCTGGCGCATTCAGAACCAGGAAGCCTATGTCCGCTACATCTGTGATGAACTCTGCCCGCGCATTTTCGACATCAACGCACAGGCAAACGACAATCACTATGCCCAGGGCATCCTTACAACAGGCTGCTCCATGGGCGGCACCCATGCCCTGAACTTCCTGTTGAGAAGACCGGATATCTTCTCTGGCTGTATTGCCTTGTCCGGTGCCTACAACGCAAGGCTGTTCTTCCCGGACTACTTCGATGACCTGGTCTATGCAAACTCACCGGTGGATTATATCGAAGGCATGCCCTATGACCACCCCTATGTTGAAATGTACCGCCACAGAGACATCATCCTGTGCTGCGGCAGAGGTGCCTGGGAACACCCCATGCAGGAAGACAGCGCCCGCATGAAGGAACTGTTTGCCTACAAGGACATCCCCGCATGGGTAGACTTCTGGGGCAATGATGTAGCCCATGACTGGCCATGGTGGAGAAAAGAACTCCCCTACTATCTTGGATTTGTATGCTGAATCATAACCACCCGTAAAACGGGTGGTTTGTTCTTGGGCTAGAAGCCCATAACA
>OMUX01000217.1 GCA_900314345.1 uncultured Erysipelotrichaceae bacterium
CAACACCTTCCAGAAGATCCGTTGCGGCATCCTGCCACAGCTGTCCGCTTCCTTCATTTCCACGGCAATCTACCGCTTCGACATCAACCTCAAGGACGCAACAACGCTGGGTATTGTCGGTGCCGGAGGTATCGGTTCACCGCTGGTCCAGTCCATCTCCTACAACAGATGGTCCAATGTCGGTGCCTTCCTGATCGCACTGATCATCCTGGTCATCATCATCGAGTGGTTCTCCACCAAGGTCAGAACAAGACTTGCCCGTGGCAAGCAGGCCTGAGTAAATTCAGTCATTACGCAAAACGCTGCAGTCATATCAGACCGCAGCGTTTTTCAGATACCGGTTCCGGATCTCTTCCAGATCCTTTTCGCCAAGTCCGTATTCTTCAAAAAAGTAATCCCTCAGATCCGGGTAACGTTCATGCAGTGCAGTTATCACTGCATGTCCGATCTTCTCTGATACGCCTTCCTTCATGATGGTCAGCTCCCTGGCTTCCGGATGTAAACGGAAGTATTCTTCTTTTCCTTCCATTGCCTGTTCCATGATCTTCTTCCTGCTGCTGCAGCTTTCCATATAATCTGCAAGCACCACAGCATCACTGCAGCCAAGTGCATAGAGTATAAGCATCGCAGCCACCCCTGTCCGGTCCTTGCCCGTGGCACAGTGAAACAGCAATGGTGTTCTTCCATCCTTGACTGCCTTGAACATCACCTTGAAGGCATCATTCCCGTACGGCATCTCCACATAATACTGCCGCAGTGCATTCAGCTGATTCCAGCCTTCTTCATCAATCCGGCTCATGCCTCTTGACGAGAAGTCAATCTTCTCCCCGCCTTTGGAAACAACACCGCTGTGCCTGAGCATTTCCACTCCAGGAAGCACAGGATCCGGATGTTTCTGCATCTGTGATGCTGTCCTTAAATCAAGCATTGCAGAAAGATGCAGCTGCTCCAGCAAGACAAGCTCTTCGTCATTCATCAGATACGGACCGCCGGAACGATAAAAACATCCTTCCTTTACAACTCTTCCGTCTTCTGTCCGATATCCGCCAAGATCCCTGATATTGATCTCATCGCGGAAGCCTTCAGGTCTTCTCACAGCTGCATTCTAACATGCCCTGCTATAATGCTGGAAAAGAAGGAGATAGTGAATATGAGTGATATCTACACCGCTGAAAAGTTCCTGAAGGATGCCGGAACCTATTATCTTGCAACACTGGACAAGGATGGCCAGCCAAGAGTCAGACCGTTTGGAACAGCACATGTCTTTGAAGGTAAGTTATACATCCAGACCGGATTGAAGAAGGATGTGGCAAGACAGATGCTGGAACCAGGCGCAAAGGTCGAAATCTGCGCCATGAACAAAGACAGCTGGATCCGCATCTCTGCAGAACCTGTCCATGATCCAAGGAGTGAAGCACAGGCTTCCATGCTGGAAGCTTATCCTTCCCTGAAATCCATGTATGCAGTAGATGATGGAAACACTGCAGTCTTCTGGCTGAAGAATGCAAAGGCAGCCATTGCAAGCTTCACTGCAGAACCTGACACATTCACATTCTGAGACAAACAAAAGAGACCGCAAGGTCTCTTTCATATTCTGTATCTTGTCAGTCTGTTATGGCAGGCCCTTTTCACCAGATGAAGGAAAGCTGCAGTACCTGCACTGACAGATGCCAGTATGATGAGGTTAACCATCTTGTCCGCCTCCTTAGTTAGTACAATCTAACTTTCAGTATAGGCGTTCCTTGTTTCAATGCAAGGATTCTGATCATTCTTTGGAAGCAGCGGCGTCATGGAATGCAGGCTGATCGCCAGTGTGGAGAAGTTATGCATGTATGCCGTCAATGCCGGTGTCAGGATTCCCAGCATACCCAATGCAATCAATGTACTGTTGATGCCAAGGATCATGGCATAGTTCTGATGGATTCTCTTCATCAGCTCATCAGACAGTTCACGCATGGTAACCAATGACTCAAGATCATTGCCGGCAAGCGTGATATCCGCCACTTCCCTTGCAATGGCTGCGCCGTCTGAGATCGCCACCGCCGCATCTGCCGCAGACAGTGCCGGAGTATCATTGATGCCATCGCCGATCATGATCACCTTCCTGCCTTTGGCATGTTCTGTGTTGACAAAGGCAGCCTTGTCCTCCGGCAGTACTTCGGAATGATATTCATCCACACCCACAAGAGCCGCAACAGCTCTTGCCGTACGCTCACTGTCACCGGTCATCATGACTTCCTTTTCAATGCCAAGTTCATGAAGCTTCTGAATGACTGCAGGTGCCTGTTTCCGGATCGGGTCCTCAATGCAGATGACGGCACATAGCACACCGGATTCTGCCATGTAGAGATGTGAGTATTCTTCAGGAATGGCAGCAAACTTCTCCTGCTCGCCTTCCGGGATCACGCATCCTTCATCCTCGAAGATAAAGTGAGCACTGCCGATGACAATCTTCTGTCCGTCAATATGGCTGGCAATGCCGTGTGCCACAACATACTGCACCTCCGAATGCTTTTCATCATGGGTCAGTCCCTGATCAGACGCAGCCTTCACGACAGCGGAAGCGATGGAATGGGGATAATGTTCCTCAAGGCATGCGGCCAGCCGGAGCATTTCCTTCTCATCCTGCCCGTTGAAGGGAACCACCATGGCCACCCTTGGCTGTGAGCAGGTCAATGTCCCCGTCTTGTCAAAGACAATTGTATCCGCCTGTGCCACAGCTTCCAGGTACTTTCCTCCCTTGACGGAGATATGGTAATTGCTGGCTTCACGCATCGCAGACAGCACTGCAATCGGAATACTCAGCTTCAGGGCACATGAGAAATCCACCATCAGCACGGAAACAGCCCTTGTCACATTCTGTGTCAACAGATATGTCAGACCGGTTGCCGCAAAGCACCATGGCACAAGCCTGTCTGCGAGCTCTGATGCGGCATGCTCAGCTTCCGACTTCAGCTTCTCAGAATCCTCGATCATCTTCACGATCGAATCATACCTGCCGCTTCCTGCAGCCTTTGTGATCTTAATGACACATTCCCCTTCTTCCAGGACCGTGCCTGCATACACTGGATCCCCATGTTTTTTCCTTACCGGCATGGATTCACCGGTCAGGGATGCCTGGTTGACACTGGCTTCTCCTTCCGCCACAAAACCATCAAGCGGAATCGTGCTTCCTGTACGGACGACAATCTGATCATCGGTCTGGACGTCTTCGATCGGCACAAGTACATCGACACCGTCTGCGGTCCTGAGCCATACCTTGTCAATGTTCAAAGCCATGGATCTTGCAAGATCATCCACAGACTTCTTATGCGTCCATTCCTCCAGGATCTCCGACAGTCCCAGCAAGAACATGATGTCTCCGGCTGTATCAAAGTTCCCCTGCAGCAGGGAAACCGTGATGCTTGCCATATCCAGCACCGGTACCTGCAGGCCATGGGTGAACAATGTTCTGATGCCATCAACGATATAGGGAACTGCATGTGCAATGGTAATCACCATTCTGACCGGCAGCGGCAGAAGGAACCTTGTCAGGCCGCGGCGCACTACATGCCATGTAATGCGGTCCTGGAACTCATGCGAGATCTGTCTGCCGGTATTCTCCGGCACCAGGCTTCTGTTTTCCTCATAGGAAAAAGAAGACAGAGCACTGATGATTGTGTCCCTGTCATCCTGTCTGAAACAGATCACTGCATTGCCTGTGCGTTCACTGACGGTGGCATCGCTGACACCGTCAATCCGCTTCAGGTAGTATTCCAGGATGTCTGCCTGATCCATTGTCATGCGGTACTGCATCATATGCACACGGATGCGTCCGCTGCTTTCATGAAGGATCTGACATCTCATGGAATCACTTCCTCAGCTTTTCGCTTCCGCTTCCTTTGCGGCAAGCAGTGCCCTGGCATCTTCAATCATCTGTGCTTCCTTCTTCGCTGCACGCTTCTCATTGATTGCCTTGGCATCTGCACCGATATCCTGGCAGTTCTCCTTGATTGTCTGACAGGTCTTTGCGACCTCGCTGCATCCTCTCATCACTGCCGCAGTGCAGTGTGTATATACTGTCTTTGCATCATCACTGCACAGGATCTTCACGCCTGCTGTTCCCAGAAGGAAACCATCAATGATCAATCTTGTCTTAGCCCAGCTCATGATATTAAAAACCACCTTTCTGTTTCATCATTATAGAAACAGCAGGCGGCTTTTCTTTCTTCCCGGCAGGCGAAATTCCGGATTATTGATTGTTCAGACTAACATTGTTCTTCATTTTTCTGAAAAGCACTGACATTGTTAATGCCATACCTGTCAATCATGCGTTCCATATCTTCCTGGTTGGTTAAACCGATGATCTTTGCCAGTACCTTTCCATGGTACAGAAGCACATAGGAAGGAAAGAATGAAATGTGATACATCTCTGCTGTCTCCGGTTCCTTGTCCGCATCCATGACACAGACCTTCAGCACACCTTCATACTTCCTGGCAATCCGTTCGAGTACCGCATCCATGATGCCGGCAGAAAAGCAGGTGTCGGTATGAAATTCCAGCAATACCGGACGCCTGCTGTTGAGAACAACACTTTCGAAGTCAAGATACGTGACTTCCCTTACCCTTCCCGGACAGACCATAGTATTTCTCATTGGAACGGCACTGGATCCTGCAGTTTGTACAGTCATTATTGCAATCGCAGGCAATGCCCTTCTTATGATCACTGACCTCCCTGTATACACAGTATACGGCAATCATCGCTATGATCAGCCAGATGAATATATCCGTCATTTACAATACCAGAGAAGGTGCGGTATAGACTCTTGCCAGAAGTTCCTGATTCAGGGCATACAGACCCTTGGGATCAGAGCCGAACAGCCTGAACTTCTTGATCAGGTCGTCTGCATTCTTCTCTTCTTCACCCTGTTCCTTCACAAACCAGTCAAAGCACTGCATCGTACGATAGTCATCCACATCCACTGCAGCTTTGTAGATGGTGTGAATCAGGCTTGTGACATACTGTTCATGTTCATAGGCAAACTTCAGCGGGTCATCCAGTGCCTTGTATTCCTTGTCCGGCTTTGCAACAGCATCCAAAGTTACCTTTTCCCCGTTATTGAGAAGATATTGTCTCATGAGCATGGCATGGTCACGCTCTTCCTGTGCCTGCACATCATACCAGTGTGCGAAGCCATCCAGACCCTGGTCATAGTAGTAATCTGCGAAATCGAGATACAGATAAGCAGAGTAGAGTTCCTTGTTCACCTGTGTGTTGATGAGATCCTTCACTTTTTCATTCAGCATATGCAATTTCCTCCTGCATCTTCATCATAGTCTGTTGGTTAGGTTTGTCAAACTGCATGATACTGCAATTCATTTTTCCTGTACCCCATTGTTAATCAATCAGGAATCAGACTATAATTAGCCGTCAGTGAAATTAAAGGTGAAATATGAAGAACAGAATCAGAATTCTTGAAACAAGTGATGTTCATGGCTATATATTCTCCAGGAGCTACGCAGACGGAACACTGGAGAACCGCGGTCTTTCAAAGATCAGTTCCTTGATGAATGAACTGAAGGATGAAAACACGATCATGATCGACAACGGAGACAACCTGCAGGGTTCTCCGTTAATGTACTATCATTTCCAGAATCACCCGGATGAGATCTCTCCGATCACAAAGGCAATGGATGCCGTCGGCTTTGACTATTTCAACATCGGCAACCATGACTTCAACTATGGCGAGGAAGCACTCATCCGCCATATCGTGAACCTCAAGGCACCGTGCATTACAAGCAATGCCATTTTCAACGGAGAGCCGCTTGGCCCTTCCTATGTGATCCGTGAAATCGGCGGAAAGAAGATTGCCATCTTCGGTGTTGTGACACAGTACATTCCCAACTGGGAAGTACCTGCACACATCAAGGGCTTCACATTCCTTGATGCATACGAGACCGCAAAAAAGACCGTTGAGCTGATCCGTGCACTGGAGAAACCTGACTATGTCATCGGTGTCTACCATGGCGGCTTTGAACGTTCTCTGACAAACGGACAGCCGACAGAGGATCTCACAGGGGAAAACGAAGCCTATGCCATGTGCCGCGACATCAAGGGTCTGGATATCCTTCTGACCGGACATCAGCACAGGTCCCTTGCCGGCAAACTGTTTGATACGGTCTACACATCAACCGCAGCCAATGGAGCAGAACTTGCATGCATTGACATCTATACGGATACCGGTGTCATTGAACCGCAGATCTTCAAGGCAGACGGACCGGACAATCCGGAAATCGATGCAGTCGCTGAAGAAGAGGAAAAGGAATGCCAGGCTTGGCTTGACTCACCGCTTGGCACAAGCAAGATCGATCTTTCCATTCCGGATGAGAATGCGGCAAGACTCCGCAAGAGCCAGGTCATTACGTTCCTGAACATGGTGGAAAAGGATGCCACCGGCGCAGATCTCTGTGCCAGCGCACTGTTCCTGCATGCAAAGGGATTCTCCCATGACATCACAATGCGTGAGCTTGTCAGCACCTATCCTTTCCCCAACACACTTGTGGTAAAGAAAATCACCGGAAAGATCCTCAGAGAATACCTGGAGATGGATGCCGACTTCTGGAGCATCCGTGATGAACATATCATTGTCTCGCCATGGCATGACTTCCCCACCCCGACACACTACAACTACGATATGGTGGACGGCATTGAATACACGATCAAGGTATCGAATGATGTCGGTGAAAGGATCACTTCCCTGACGTACAACGGCGAAGAGGTAACCGACGACATGGAGTTCACGCTGTGCATCAACAATTACCGTGCAGCAGGCGGCGGAAACTTCAACATGCTCAAGGAAGCCCCCATCGTCAAGGTTGTTGAAAGACCCATGGTGGAACTCATCGCCGACTGGCTGAAGGAACACAAGGTTGTTGACTTTGAACCTGTGAACAACATTCAGGTCATCAAGTGAACAGGCAGAGGAAACTCTGCTTTTTCATTGTCTGAAAACGGCCGGATCCTCTCCTGCCGTCTTTCTTCCTTTCAGCGGACTTCCGCTTTCTTGATGATCTTCTTGACGTTCTTGAGTGCTGTCTTGTTGCCGGATTCTTCATAGAGATCCTGCATCGTATGCAGCATATGGAACATGTACGGATCGCTCATGTCCGCATCGTCCTTCAGATACTTTGCGGCAATCTTTTCCGCCTTCTTGTATTCTCCTCTTGCGGCAAGCAGATCAATGACCACGGCATCCGTTCTTGTGGAACTGCCTTCTGCCTGCTGCCATTGTTTCAGCTCTTCATCTGCTTCCTCTGTCCTTCCGCACTCCTGCAGGCTCAGAAGCCACACCACATGCCAGCGGTATGCACTCAGTTCATCCCCGGCAAGCTTCTCAATGCGGTACACCTTCTCGCTCAGGATGCTGATCTCAAAGACCTCATCATACATTTCCAGCACCTGTATTGCTTCATGCATGAAATCAATCACCGCACTGTATTTCCCGCGGGTCACTTCTGCCGGATGAACACTGCCGTCTTCCAGGCCGCTCTGGATCAGATCCAGCTTTCCCGCAATCCTTCCGTACTTCCTCTGGAACAGATCATAGGCATCATCTTCATCCTCAGCTTCCAGGATCTGGTCCATGACCGGCTTGAGTTCATCCTGTTCCGCCCTGGAGTCAATGACCAGGGAACGCCACTCATCCGGTGTCTTCAGCTCCAGAATCTTGTCCTTCAGCGCTGCCGCAAAGGTATCCTTGAACAGCTCTTCACGCACACCAATGGACGTCAGGCTGATATAGGCAGTGCGGTACAGCACAGCCATCTGGTCTTCCTGCGAAATGCCGGATTCATCCATGAGATTCATGATCTCATCCACTTCCTTGATATCTCCGGACTTGATTTCTTCATCCACCAGTGCCTTTGCCTTCTGTCCTTCCGGTGTGGCAAACACTTCCTCCAGCGGTGCATCCAGACTGTCAAACATCATGTCCGTGTACTTCGCCGCCTTTGGCAGTTCAGCCAGCTGGCTGGGGCTGACCCACAGCTCAGGTCCGCCTCTGTAGCCGAAGATCAAGCCATACTCCTTGTCCATTGCCTGATCCGCCACATCCTGCAAGGATCTGACATCCACCTTGTCCAGCATGTCATCCGGTACATCCCGCATCAGGACATACACAGGAATGAACGTAAACCCGTCTTCTCTGACCATGCCCTGTTTTCCCTTGGGCACATACACCGGCATCTCCATGTGATAAAGCCTTGAAATCCAGAGCATGCAGGAAAGATAGCCTTCCACGTCCTCTCCGTCCTGAATATCAGAGATCAGATCATCCAGCACAAAGCCGCCGTATTCCAGTTCATTGAACATCTCATCGTCATCGATATCTTCATCGTCATCATCTGCGTCGTCCATGAAATCAAGGTCCAGGTCTGCCAGCTCTTCATTCATCTTCTTCAGGCTGAGTGTTCCGCCCTTGTAGGACCTGATGCGCGCATCATCCGCTTCATATCCGGGATCCTTTGACAAGAAAAGATTCAGATCAAAGACATGTTCTTCTGTTTCCAGATGATAAACCAGCACCGGCTCGTCAATGAACTCAGCGATGCCGAAGAAGTTGTCATCACTGAGTTCGTCATCGAATCCGTCCTTCTCTGGACCTGAATATCTTTCATCGTCTTCTGTTTCAAAGTAATAGCTTTTCACTTTCTTCCAGCCGAAAACCACCTGCAGGATCTCATGCAGGGAACGAAGTGTGATCGGTTCCGGCACAACAATGGTTCTTGAAATAACAGGCTTCTGGTCACGAAGCTCTGCCTTGATTACAATTCCGCTCATTGAATGTTCTCCTATATGCTCATGATAATGGATTACGGTACGATTGCAAAATTGTTTTGTGTTCTTAAGAAAATCCTTGGATTCTTGGTACAATGGAAACGGAGGATTTCATGTCAGAAACACAGTTCAAGGAAAAGTCCAGCAGTAAAAGAGGACTTGGATGGTTTATCTGGGGTGGTCTGAACATCGTGCTTGCCATCATGGTCAAGTCAATCAACCCCGCCATCTTCGCCGCTCTTCTGATCTTCATCGGCTGGTACAGAAGGAAGCACTGAGAAGCACAGAGTCATTCTGTGTTTTTTCATATCAAAAAAAGAGGAAAACATATGGCAGACAGAAAAGCAGATGATCTGATGTCCTTGTTCTCTACAGCAGCGGACCGTCTCAATGCAATGAAAGACCGGCTGGATGCGCAGAACAGCATGACAGCAGATGAAATCCTGAAGTTCTTCCAGGATCATGGGATTCCGGTCACGAAGCAGGACATCATCGACAAGTACGCAGAACTGAAGGAATACAATACGGTTGTTGAATACTTTTACGGAAAATATGAAAAGCAGATGGACCGCATTGACGACCTGCGTGCAGACATCAATTCCGATGCATTCGTTCCTCTGGTTCAGAAGATTGCTGAAGAGAACTTTGACCCGATTGCCTTAGGTGATCCGGGATTCATCTCTGATCTCTTAATGAAACTCGAGGACGGTGTACCGAAGGATCAGATCCAGCCGCTGTATACGAAGGCACTGCAAGGAATCATCAGCTACGGGAAACGGACCGGGAAGAAGCTTGAAGAAGCAGACGACATGTATGACTACAACGAATGTCTGAAGGGATGGATCCGCGATTGTCATGACAGAACGCCGGCATTCCGGCATCTGTTCATGGATTTCTATGATCAATTCCCTGATGCAGATCCGAAGATCTTTCCTTCTGTTTACAGGGAATGGAAAGAGAAGAAGAAATAATCAGGCAGCTTCAATGATCCTGTAGTTCTTCCACTTTCCGCTGCGGAAGCGATGCACGAAGAACAGGATCCTCACAACCCAGTCGCAGTACATGGCAAACCAGACACCCATGCTATGAAGACCAAGCATACTGCCCATCAGCCATGCCCCTGTGATACGCACGCAGAACATGCTTGCAACACCCACAATCATGGTATAGCGCACATCCCCGGCTGCACGCAGTGCATTGGGAAGAACGAAAGCCGTTGAATGAATCAGACCGGTTGTCAGGCAGTTCCACACCAGGATCTGCCGTACCACCGCCTGTGTTTCCGCTGTCATCGTATACATCTGCATCGTCCATGGCAGTGTGAAATACACAATGACGCATTCCACAGCTTCTATGATCTGCGAGATCACCGTCAGCTTCACGGCATACTTCCTTGCCTGTTCATAATCATTGGCACCCACACACTGCCCGACCACCGTCATGATCGCAAGACCTAGTGCATTGTCACCGATATAGGTCAGATTGCCCAGTCCGTTTGCCACACCGTTTGCCGCAATCTGCACGGTTCCGTATGTCGCCACAAAGATCGTCACAATGACCCTGCCAAGCTGGAACAGCCCGTTTTCAAGGGCATTTGGCACAGCGATCTGCAGGATCTTTTTCAATACGGCAGGCTTCCAGGCAAACACATCATCCATTTCCACGCTGACTTCATTTTCCTCATGCAGACTCATCTTCATCATGATCAGAGCAGCCACGGCTCTGGATAATACCGTAGGCCATGCCACACCCGCAGCGCCAAGATGCAGGATATAGACACCGATGTAGTTGCCGATGACATTGATGATATTCATGAGGATGGAGGTATACATGATCTCCTTTGTCCTGCTCATGGAACGGAACAGGGCGTTGCAGCTGTCATAAAGGCCAAGGAAGGGAAAGGAGATGGCCGTAATCCAGAAATAGGTTACGGCAGCTTCCATGACATCACTGTTGATCTGTCCGTACAGTGCAGAAAGGATCTGCCTGCAGAATACAAAACAGAGAATTCCCAGGACTAACGGTACAAGTATGGAAATCATGACCAGCTGGGAAGCTGACACATCTGCATTCTTCTTGTCCCTGTTTCCAAGATACTGGGCAATCACAACGGAACCGCCTGCCCCAAGGGCATCAAAGACGGCAATGATGAGATAGTTGACTTCATTGACAAGAGAGACACCGGAGATGGCAGCTTCTCCTGCATAGCTGACCATGACGGTATCCAGCATGCCCACAAGCATGACCAGGATCTGCTGGATCATGAGCGGAACAATCAGATGTGTCAGCTGCGATCTTGAAAACATAGGCTTCCCTCTTTTTCCTTGCATGGTATTCTACTGCAGAAACATCTTTTCCTGTTGTATTTCTGCTTTTTCAGCTACCATTAATGGGTACATTTCACGGGGGAAAGCAAATGATCGGTATGATAGTCACAGGCCATGGTTCTCTGGCCGCCGGCATCACCAGTGCACTGCAGATGATTGCAGGTGCACCGTCTGATTATATGGAAGTGGATTTCAGCCAGGATGAAAGCACTGATGAACTCCGGAAGGATCTGAAGAACGCCATTGATACACTGAAGACATGTTCTGACGGCATCCTGATCTTCTGCGACATCACAGGCGGATGCCCTTACAAGCTTTCCACGGAACTCAAGGACGAATACAAAGACAGCAGGAAGATCGAAGTGCTTGCCGGAATGAATTTAGGGATGCTGATGGAAGCCAACATGGCAAGGACATTCATGCATGATCTGGAAGCTCTCACCATACGTATCAAGAACAGCGGAAGCAGGGAAATCGTCCGCTATGAAAAGGAGCGCAAGCCAAAGCATTTCGTCGTCAATGTGGACGAAGATGAAATGTGAGCTGTGGTTCTGAAATCACAGCTTTTTCAGTCAAGAAATTCCTTTGCCTTCTCCTTGAATTCTTTGGATGTCATTCCTGCTCTCTTTGCCGCATCAGAAAGGGAACACAGATGATCATTCACAAAACCGGCAAGTGCCTTGAGCATGCCTCTTTCTTCTCCCTTGGCAATGCCTCTGACTTCTCCCTGGGCTTCACCGATGGAGATTCCTTCTTCTCTTTCCTCTGCCAGACGGTCCATTTCATGAAGGTACATTGACATTTTCTCCTGGTCCTCCTTCACTCTTCTGACATCCTCATCCAGCCTTGCGGATATTGGTCCGGTGACGATGTGTTCATTGAAGTATGTCTGGATTTCCTTTACCTCTGCACCGGCAAAGGCAGGATTTCCCGTCAGGTTAAGAATAACCAGTTCCGCATCCGGAATCCATGCCCCTTCTCAGGCGGTTCTGCATGCAGTCTGAACCGGTATACCGGCCACCCAAGGTGAAAGAAATCAAAATCACAGATAAACACCACAGCTGCCTTCAGGTGTTCCGGATACTTCCCCGGTTTCACCGTCTTCATGACCAGGCCGCTCAAGTACACGAGCATTCTGGTGATCAGCCATCGGATGTACTTCTGCTGCATATCCAGGTCAAAGACCTTTCCATCCTTGTCCTTGAAGTAAGCATCCATGATCACTT
>OMUX01000128.1 GCA_900314345.1 uncultured Erysipelotrichaceae bacterium
CGCTATATCATGAAGAACACCGGTAAGCGCCCGATGATCCTGCCGGCAATCGTGGAGATCAACACCACAGACTGAAAGACTGAGGCAGAGCGTGGCAGATAAGAAGAAAAAAACAACTACAACAAGAACACGCGTCAGCGCAAAGAAAAAGCAGGAACTGGAAGAACAGGCTGCGAAACAGGAACTGAAAGACTGGATCAGCATTGTGCTGATCCTTGCTGTTCTCATTGTGGCTTACAGCCGCATGGGACTCATCGGTGAATGGCTGAGCATGCTGTGCCGGTTCCTTTTCGGGCAGATGTACTACCTGATGCTGACACTGATCGTGGTACAGATCATCATCACGTTGATCAACCGGCACGGAGGCAATACAAGATCCCGCAATCCAGTGGCGATCATCATCCTTTGTGCTGCAATCATCCTGATCTGTGCATACAGGGATACCCCGCGTGACCTGAAGGGACTGGATATCATCAGAACCTATGCCGGTGCCTTCCGTTCCTTCTTTACCGAGGAACCGGAGCTGCCGGTAGCCGGCGGCATCATCGGTGCAGCATTGCTGTCATTGACAACAGGGCTGTTTGACTACACAGGAACACTGCTTGTGATCATCGTCCTGTTCATCATCACAGCGCTTCTGCTTGTCAACCTCAAGGTATACAAGCAGGCCTTTGAATCCATCCGGAACTACTTCTCCACCCGTGCCGCAGCCGGCGAGGATGAAGAAGAGGAGTACACGGAAGAGGAAGAAACTGAGGAAGAGGAGCCTGAAGAAGCACCTGTTGCAAAGAGTGCTCCTGTCAAAAAGGACTGGCAGCCGCAGCTCCGGAGCATCACTGTGGATGATGCGCCGGAAAGCGATGATGTGGAAGAAACGGTTTCCCTCAATATCCCGAAGAGTGTCAGGACAGAACCTGTCACCCACATGATCAATGTGGATGATACGGTCGACAATGCAGAACCGGAAGAAGTGAAACCGATCGAAACACGTTCTTCCTTCGGCATTAATGCTGATGCACAGCAGTCTGTGGAAGAAAAGCAGGAAGAACCGGTCCTTGGTGAAGAGAAGGAACCGGAAAGCATCTTCATGACCGTGGATGATCTGGTGGACAATACCGTTCAGCCGGAGGACAATCCGGAACCGATCGGTCAGCGCATCAACTTTGATGAACTGATTCCTGAGGATGACGAAGAGGAAGAAGAAACACAGACGCCTGTGGAAGAAGAACCTGTCCAGCCGGAAGTCATGGATGAACCGGTCATGGAAGAAGAGGAAGAGGCAGAGCAGAATGCTGTGCCGGAATCAACACTGGTGAAGCCGGCTGACGCTGCCAGGCCTGCAGAACCTGCAGGTGAACGTGTGCTTTCTCCCTGCGGTACCAGGAACAATGCACCGTACAAGCTTCCCAAGGCAAACCTTCTGGATCCCATTCCTGTCAAGGAGAAGAATGATCCCAATGAAGCGGCCGCAAAGGAAAAGGGTGAACTGCTGATTCAGGTGCTGCGCAACTTTGACATTGAAGCCAAGCTGATTGATACCCATATCGGACCGGCTGTCACAAAGTTTGAGATCCGTCCGGATGCCAATGTCAAGGTATCCAGGATCCTTGGCCTTGCGGATGATATCAAGATGCAGCTGGCAGTCAGGGATGTGCGTATTGAAGCACCGATTCCAGGACACAATGCCGTGGGCATTGAAGTGCCGAATGTCAAGGCAGTCCCGGTCAAGATGAAGGAACTGCTGGGCAACATTCCTGAAAAGGACAAGAACCAGCCGCTGCTTGTCATGCTGGGCAAGGATCTCATGGGCAACTGTGTGACCTGCCGTCTGGACAAGATGCCGCATCTGCTCATTGCCGGTGCCACCGGTTCCGGAAAGTCCGTATGCATGAATTCCATCATCTGTTCTCTGTTATTGAGAACAAAGCCGGATGAAGTGAAGATGTTACTCGTGGATCCGAAGAAAGTGGAATTCACACCGTATCAGAAGATCCCGCATCTCATCGGTCCTGTCATCAATGATCCGAATCAGGCAAACAATGCCCTGAAGGTGATCGTGAAGATCATGGATGACCGCTACAATGCCTTTGCCAAGGCAGGTGTCAGAAACATCCAGGGATTCAATCAGATGGTGGAAACAGCACCGGCTCCGGAAGATGGTTCCCCGAAGCCGAAGAAGATGCCGTACATCGTTGTCATTGTGGATGAGATGGCAGAC
>OMUX01000036.1 GCA_900314345.1 uncultured Erysipelotrichaceae bacterium
AGGGTATCAAGCGCATGTTCCACAACCCGTTTGATTTCTTCCAGTTTCTCAGGCTCAATCGGAGCGGGTTCCATGTGACCTGTTTCAATGAAATGCGGCTCCCCGGTCGTATATTTCAAAGTTAATGCCAGAAAATGATGCTTTCCATGATAGCTGATATGTTCCACACTGTATTCTTGTCCTTCTGCATACTCTTCAACCAAGGCTTTCCTCTCAAAGCTTTGATCCAAGGCGAGCTGAATTGCTGCAGAAAGATCATTTTCATCATATACCTTGGTAATACCACGACTGCCGCTTCTGTCTGTCGGTTTCACAATGACGGGATATGCAATGGAAATTTTCTCAGCATCAGAAACAGATTGAACAAGAAAACTCGATACACTGGGATCACCATGTTCTGCAAAGGCTTTGCGCATCGCATGTTTATTGGTACTGATCAAGGTGCTTTCCAAAGAATTTCCAGGAAGATGCAAAGCATCTGCCACATAGTTTACCGTAATAACAGCCAGATCAGAGGATATGCTGCAGATACCGCAGATTCCAATTTCTCTGCATTTTTTCAGAATAGCTTCCTTTTCTACAATACTGATCGGATAGAAATAATCCGCAGCAGACTCTCCGACATCATGTGCTTCCCATGCAAAAACATGTGTAGTATATCCCATTTCCTTTGCTTTGTTGATCAGTGGCAGCTGCAGATAGCTTGCGCCAATAATTGCCAGATTCTTCATTGCTCGTCACTCTTCATTGATATTCCTTGTTTCACGGACAGTATACTGCGGGTAATGATTGATGCTGATGTAAATTCTTCCCAGATATTCCCCGATTAAGCCAAGCATCAGCATAATACAGCCGCTGGAAAACAGAATGATCGCCATGATGGAACTATAGCCTTCCATGATCTCAGCAGGCGATATCAGCTTTCTGATAATGATGACGACCATCCAGATAAAACCTGCTAATGCAAAAACGGAACCAAGAACTGTAGAGATTCTCAATGGCTTGACAGAAAATGCAGTCAGACCATTGGCAAACATGGAAAATGATTTACGGAATGTGAACCCTGTTCCCTGATCATCGCCGCGTTCCCTTTCCTGCATCGGAACCATGGCAATCTTCTTTGTTACCTTTAGAATCAACCCTTCAAAGTACGGATATGGATTGATATAACTTCTCATTTCATCTGCTACAAACCGTTTCATGACAACGAAATTTTCAAAAAAAAGCTCCTTTGGCATATCCAGGAGGTTACGCGCAACAGAGGCATTGATCCTGCTGCCCAGTACCTTCCACCAGGACTCCTTCTTCACAGCATACTGTGCTGTTGCAACATCATACTGTCCGCTTTCAACCGGTCCCAGAAGCTTCCAAAGTTCATTTACCGGGCATTGGTAGTCATCATCAATATTGACCACATAATCACCATGTATAAAATGATATCCGGCAAGAATGGCAATATTCTTTCCACAGTTTCGTACAAGATTGATTGCTTTGAATTTAGGATCACCATCCGCAATACTGATCAGCTTTGTCCACACCTGATCTGGTGAACAGTCATTGACGGCTATAATTTCGTAGTCATAGCTCTCATTCTCTGAAACCACATCAACAATTTCACGGTATACCGCTTCAATTGTATGTTCGCTCCTGTAACAGGGAATCACGAAACTCAGCAGTGTTTTATTGCTTTCAGTCATCATTCATTTAGTCCAATACCAGTTTATTATAACAAGCAAGCATGAATCCGTCTCTGTCATATCCGCAATCATATTTGTGGAAATAATGATATAAGTAAGGGGTACCGTCACGCGGTGAATATTTTCATGACACAGAATTCTGCAGAAACAAAAAAAGGAATTACAGCTGACCAATCCAGGAATATCCAGATTCTGCGTGGGATTGCAATCATCGCAACCGTCATGATCCACAATACTCCAAACGGAACACTGCAGCTGGTCTTCCGTCCGTTTGAGAATTTCTCAGTTGGTCTGTTTCTGTTTCTCAGCGGCTATCTTTCTCACTTCGTCCAATGGCATCCATGGCATAGAATCAGAAAGATTATAGTCCCCTATATTTTCTGGTCGGTCTTCTATACTTTGCTTTATTATCATCAGTCTGTATTATCCGACTCCCTTCTGATCCTGAAACAGCTGGCAGATGGCAGTTCTGCAGCAATGATGTACTACGTTTTCGTATATTGCGAACTGACACTCCTGTTCCCGTTGATCAGGAAAATGGCAGAATCCAGACATCATATGCTGTCCCTGTGCATATCGCCGCTGGAAATGCTGTTGTTAAGAACCATACCGGTCCTTTTGCACATTGATCTACCTTCATGGTTTCAGACAATACAACGACTGTCATGCATCGGTTGGTTTTCGTATTTCTATCTTGGCTGCCTTTATGGAAACGGCATTCTGCACATCAGAATCCGAAAGAAGAAGCTGTTATTATTCTGGATTTTCTCTCTCCTGCTTCAATATATGGAAAGCTGGCATTATTTCTCGAAAGGGATCGTTGATTTCGGAACACAGATGAAACTGTCTTCTTTTATGACAGATACCATCGTTTTACTGTTTGCTTCAGAATTCATCGTAAACAATCAGATAAAGTATTCTTTGATTCATAAAGCGGGAAACCGATCATTCGGAATATTCTTCATTCATCCAGCTTCAATGGCATTGTTAACACATTTTATAAATGCATTTCCTATTATGTTTCCAGTCAATGGTGCTATGACCATTGGGTTCAGTTATGCACTCATCATATTGTGTGAAAGGATCTTCAAGAGAAAGTTCAATTTTCTAGGCTTATAATGAAAATGAATACATGGATATTGTTATGGGGTACTTCAAGGAAAAGATAAGCAGGCTTATACACGGCTTCTACTACAACAGCGATACATATGC
>OMUX01000039.1 GCA_900314345.1 uncultured Erysipelotrichaceae bacterium
AACTTGTCTTCCGTGATATCATCCTTGGCATCAATCCGCCGACTGCCTTTGTGAAGCCGGTCTATATTGTCATCGCCATGTGCATTTCATTAGGAGTATTCATCCTTGCCTTTGTGGAAAGCAGGAGAAACAGCTATATCTCAACGAGTGTCTATAAGAAGGTGCTGTTGATCGCCGACAGCATCGGACTTGGCATCTTCACGGTCAACGGCTGCAACACCGCCTTCATCAACTACGGCGGAAACAACCTGTTCCTTTGGGTGTTCTGCGGCCTGATCACGGGCGTCGGAGGCGGAATCCTCAGGGACATGATCGTGGATCAGCTGCCGGATATCTTCACGAAGTACATCTATGCGGTGGCCAGCATCATCGGTGCCATTGTATGCAGTGTCATGCTGGAAACGGGATACAGGGCCATGGCCATCTGGCTGCCGGCAGCCTTGATCGTGATCATCCGTCTGCTTGCGGCACACTATCACTGGTCCCTGCCGCGCATTCAGACATATGATGAGCATCATTAAGCAGTGCTTTCTTATATAATGGGAACAGAATACGGGGGAATACAATGAGAATCGCACACTTGGGAGACCTGCATCTGGGAAAGGTGGTCAACAATTATTCCATGATCGAGGACCAGCGCTATATGCTGGAACAGGTCATGGACCGCATCCTGAAGAAGGAGGCGGACATGGTTGTCATTGCCGGCGATGTCTATGACAGACCGCAGCCCAGTGCGGAGGCAGTGACACTGCTGAATGATTTTGTCACGGAGCTTTCCAGGGCAGGCATTGATGTCTTCATCATTGCCGGAAACCATGACTCCGGGGAAAGGCTCGAGTTTGCCAGTGATCTTCTCTCCGACATGCGTGTGCATATTGCCGGTACCTGGAAGGGAAAGCTTGCATGCACGGATCTTTCCGACCGCTATGGCATACTGCATGTATGGCAGCTGCCGTATCTTCGCCCTTCCATGGTCAACCGTTACATCGAAGATGAGTCAAAGAAGGTCAGCACATACAATGATGCAGTGAAGTATGCCGTCTCCACGGCACAGATCAATCCCATTGAGCGCAACATCCTCATTGCCCATCAGTTTGTCACAGGAACGCCTGTGGATCCGGATGGCTCGGAGGAGATCAATGTGGGAGGCATGGACAATGTGGATGCCTCTGCCTTTGCGCCGTTTGACTATACGGCACTGGGACATATTCATGAAGCACAGTCTGCCGGCAGCGACATCATCCGTTATTGCGGAACACCTTTGAAGTACTCCTTCTCCGAAGCAAAGAAAGATCGTTCATTCACCATGGTCAACCTGGAGGAAAAGGGCATCTACCGCATCAGCCTGATCACCATCCGTCCCTTGCATGAAATGGAGACCATTGAAGGTACATTCAAGGAGATTACACAGACGGACTTTGTCAAGGAACACAGCGACAATTACGTGAAGATCGTCCTGAAGGACGAAGAGGATATCCCGGATGCCGTATCGATCTTAAGAAGCATGTATCCAAGGCTCATGCAGATGGACTATGACAATGCAAGGACACGCACGGATGACACTGTGCTGCCGGAGGCACAGGTGCAGAAGGATCCTTCGGAATTATTCGAGGAGTTCTATGAGTCCCGCAACAATGTTCCCATGAGTGAAGAACAGCGGGAGTATATCCGGAATCTGATGGAGGAAATCCAGAAGGAGGGACAGGAATGAGACCGCTGAAGCTGACCATGTCCGCATTCGGACCATACAGTGATCTGACCGTACTGGATTTTTCTGCATTCGGGGACAACGGCCTGTACCTGATCAGCGGAGATACCGGAGCCGGCAAGACGACGATCTTCGATGCCATTACGTTTGCCTTGTATGGCGAGGCAAGCGGCGATACCCGCAGCACATCCATGCTCAGAAGCCACTATGCAAAGGATGACGTGGATACGTTTGTGGAACTGGAGTTCCTGTTCCAGGAAAAGAAGTACATCGTCCGCAGGAATCCGGACTATGTCAGAACAAAGGTACAGAAAAACGGCACTGTGAAGGAAGTGAAGAAGGCAGGGGATGCGGAACTCATCTACCCGGACGGCTCCAGCATTGCCCATAACCGCCAGGTCACAAAGGCCATTGAAACCCTGACGGGCCTGGACTGCCAGCAGTTCCGGGAGATCGTCATGATCGCCCAGGGAAGCTTCCAGGAGCTTCTGACTGCCGATACCAAGACCAGGAATGAGATCTTCCGCAGACTGTTCCATACTGCACCGTACAAGACCCTGCAGGAACGCCTGCGTGCAGATGCCTCTTTCCTGAACAATGCCATCGGTTCCTGCCGTCATGACATTGCTGTTTCCGCTGCCTCTGTCCATTGTGATGAACAAAGCAGCCATAAGGAAGAACTGCAGCAGCTGCAGGAAAAGGGAGAAAGCGTCCTGTATGGCCAGGCGATTGCCTTGATTGATGCGATCCTGGAAGAGGATCACAAGGAAGATGAGGCATATACGAAGAAGATTGCCGATGAGGATGTCCTCATGGAGCAGTTCAACAAGAAGCTCGGCCGTCTGGAACAGCTCAATGCCGTGAAGAAGCAGATGGAGGAAGCACAGGCGCAGCTTCCGCAGCTCGAGAACCTGCGCAATCAATGGACCAGCGGCTTCAATGCACTTGTGGAAAGCCACGAGAAGGATGCCATTGCATTGCTTGCGACAAAGCGCAATGAGCGGGAAAAGAGTCTTCCCAGATACAGTGAATATACGCAAAAGCAGGATGTACTACGGAAAGATCAGGCAGAGGCTGACGGTCTGAATGAGAAGATCCGTGCCAACGAAGAACAGCTGACAAGGCGCACTGCCGAACTTGAGACCAAGAATGAACGTGTCAAAACGCTGGATGGTGTGGATGTACGCTGCCAGGAAGCTCAGGAAACCCTGAAGGAATACCAGGAAGGCATTGCCAGGATTGACAAGGCAGTGGAGAAGGTACAGGAATGGAAGGCTGCAGTCAAAGCATATGATGGAGCTGTGGAACAGCTGAAGAATGCCCATGCGGAATTTGACCGGAAGACACAGACCTACCATGCCATGCTGAATGCATTCCTTGCCGGACAGGCAGGCATCATGGCGGAAAACCTGGAAGAAGGATCTCCATGCCCGGTCTGCGGTTCCACGGTACATCCTCATAAGGCGGAGCGCTCCATGGGCACGCCGAGCGAGGATGCCGTCAATGATGCAGAACGTGCCATGAACATGGCATCACAGACATACAAGGACAGTGGAAGCACCTGTCAGGCTGCCCTGACAAAAGTAGATCTGACAAAGAAGGCTGCCGAGGAAGCGGTCAGTGAAGCAGGTTTTGAACTGCAGGAAGGCGATGTTTCACCGCTGCTTGAAAAACGTCAGGTTCTTTCCACGCAGCTGGAAGCCGGAACACAGCAGGCAAAGGAGCTTGCGGCACAGGCACAGGAACTGAAGAACTTCCGTGTCCGCATCCCGCAGCTTCATGAAGAAATCACGCTGCTCAATCAGAAGCAGATGGAACTGACCAGCAGATCCTCTGCCCTGCAGGCATCCATGGAAAGCCAGACGGATGTCCTTGCGGAATTACATCAGAGCCTGGAGTTCGCCGATGAAGCAGAAGCCAGGAAGCAGCTTGCACAGCTCAGGAATGAGATTGATACCCGCGAGCGGAAATATGAAACCTACCGGCGCAATGCTGAGGAGTCAGAGAAGAACTACGCTGCACAGGCTGCACGTGTGGAAGAACTGCAGAAAGGTCTGGATGCCCAGACCAAGGGACAGGCGGATCAGATCATGCCTGCCCTGGAAGAGGGAAGAAAAGCACTGCAGGAATGCATGGAAAGAAGAAATGCCCTGCAGAAGGGAAAGGATGCCGTCAATGCCAGGATCAGCATCAATGGTCCGGCAAGAGACAGCATTGCGGAACATGGTGCACATCTGGAAGAGATCACAAAGCAATGGCAGATGGTGCAGAGCCTTGCGGATACCGCGGATGCCGGCATGAAGGGCAAGGAGAAGATCACACTGGAAGATTATGTCCAGATGGCATATTTTGACCGCATCATTGCAAGAGCCAATACCAGACTCCGTGTGCTTTCCGAAGGACAGTACACCCTGATCCGTTCCGAAAGCACCGGGCTGCGCAGCCATGAAGCACTCGAGCTGGATGTCATTGATCATTACAGCGGAAAGCGGAGAAGTGTTCGCTCCTTGTCAGGCGGTGAATCCTTTGAAGCATCCCTGGCGCTTGCTTTGGGACTGAGCGATGAGGTGCAGAGCAGGACCGGAGGCATCCGGATTGACACGATGTTCATTGATGAAGGCTTCGGCACCCTGGATGCGGACGCCTTGAACCAGGCTGTGACCGTGCTGGAGAAGCTTTCCGGCAATAACAGGCTGGTGGGCATCATCTCTCATGTGGAAGAGCTCAGTACAAGAATCCACCGCTCCATTGTTGTCACCAAGAAGCTCACCAATGAAGAAGGAAAGAGCAGCGGTTCCACGGCAAAGGTCGTGATTGACTGATGAAGCTGTATCTTCTGCTCATCAATCTTCTCTCATTTGCCCTTTACGGCATTGACAAGCACAAGGCACAGAAACATGCATACCGCATTCCGGAAAAGGTGCTGATCCTTTCCACAGTCCTGGGCGGAGGCATCGGGGCACTGCTTGGCATGCATGTATTTCACCACAAGACCCGGAAGCCTTTGTTTTACATCGGTGTGCCGGTGATCCTTGTGCTTGAGATCTGCATTGCAGTCTATGTCATACAGAAAGGGATTCTCTGAGAAGGAAGGAGATGGAATATGCCGTTTACGATCATCAGGAATGACATTGCCAAGGTAAAGGCGGATGCCATCGTCAATACTGCAAACCCGCAGCCGACCTATGCCGGCGGCACCGATTCTGCAATCTATCATGCGGCAGGGGAGGAAGAGCTGCTTGCGGCAAGGAAGAAGATCGGCAGGATCGCAAGAGGTGAAGCAGCAGCCACGCCTGCTTTCAATCTCCCGGCAAAGTTCATCATCCATACCGTAGGACCATCCTGGGTGGACGGGCACCATGGGGAGGAGGAAACACTGCGCTCCTGCTACAGGAAGTCTTTATTGCTGGCAGAACAGCTGAAGTGCAGGAGCATTGCGTTCCCTTTGATTGCTACAGGCATCTATGGCTTCCCCAGACAGCTTGCCCTGGAGATTGCCGGAGATGAAATCGAGAAGTTCCTGCAGGATTCCGACATGCAGGTGGAGCTGGTGGTGTTCGGAAAGGAATCCTTCCAGCTGGCGTCAAAGCTGCAGCAGGACATTGATGAATACATCGATGAAAACTATGAGCGGGTGCAGGCATTCGCTGAATACAGTGCAAGGAATGCCGAGATGGATTTCGCTGATGACGCCATTCCCTTGTGTGCATCACTGCCCTCAG
>OMUX01000267.1 GCA_900314345.1 uncultured Erysipelotrichaceae bacterium
GCCGCAGTGGCTGGTGGATCGTTTATGCCTAATTCACCATTTCGCATACATGGCCAAACATAAAAATGCTTTCTTTTAAGGGATGAATGGGATACATGGAACAACCAGTGATTTTCTGCGGAAAAAGTGTTGCTTTTTCTCCCTTTTCGGGTATAACTGTGAACTGCACGGAAAGGAGCACAGCATGGTTCAGTATCAGGTTGCATTGTATGAAGAGGTAAATCTGATCGGTGTCATTATCCTTTTGCTGGTGATGCTGCGGATCACAGTTGATGACCACATGGACCGCGTGAACCGCTGCTTCATGGCAGGAGCAGGTTTTGAGACACTGAATCTTGTGGCAGATATGGTCAACTGCTGGCTGGAGTACCGGCAGGTATTCCCGCAAGGCGTGCTTCTGTGTCTGATGATCTCCGGCATCAGCACGATGATAGTGATGCTGTACTGGGTATGGTTTGTCGAAGGCTTCACCAATGAAAGACCAGGAAAGAAACTGCGATATGCTCTGCGGCTTCCGGCATACATGACGATTGCACTGATCCTGACAACACCGTTCAATCATCTGGTCTATGGTGTGAGCATCGAAGGACAGTACATCTACGGTCCGCTGTATTTCCTCAAGACCAGTGTGACGCTGTTCTATCTTGTCGTTCAGCTGGTCATGATCGCAAATGCTGCAAGGAAGTCCACGAATCCGGATATCAAGAGAGAATACCGTTCGTTCTGGCTCATCAGCTTCTTCCCGATCCTGGGGGTGATTCTGCAGAAGGTTCTGGGACCGGCGGTTCCTTGTCTGAATCCTGCCATGGCCATAGCCATTCTCTGGGGCTATCTGGGCATTACCAGCAGGAGGTCCTCCATTGACTTCCTGACCAGTCTTTCCAACCGCTCTGTCCTGAGCAAGGTCATGCATGAGCTCATGGCAGACAGCAGGCTGAAGAAGGAATATGCCGGCGGCTACTATCTGTACATGATGGATCTGAATCATTTCAAGCAGATCAATGATACCTATGGACATCAGGAAGGCGATCATGCACTGATCCTTGCGGCATCTGCCCTGCGTGAGGTGTTTGACGGACAGAGGGGCTGTCTGTGCCGGTACGGCGGAGATGAGTTTGCTGCAGTGGTGCGCTGCGATGAAATCACAGCCGCAAAGCTCAGGGATCAGATCGATGCCCGTATGGATCTTCTGAAGATACAGAATGATCTGCCGTATGATCTTTCCATGAGTGCAGGCTATATCAAGGCTACGGCAAGGAATGAGGAAGAGCTGAAGAATCAGTTCCATGAAGCAGATACTGCCATGTACGCTGACAAGCAGCGCATGGAAGGAAATGAAGCATACTCCGTGCTCTGATGTTGACAAAGTAACAACAGGCATTACAATACAAATGACAAAAGAATGGTTCTTCGGGGTCGGGTGAAATTCCCAACCGGCGGTATAGTCCGCGAGCGTCAAGCATGAACCGGTGTGATTCCGGTACCGACAGTACAGTCTGGATGAGAGAAGAAATCGTTCGTATGACGAACGGAAATACGATGATCCCGGAGGCGTTGATGAATGCTCCGGGATTTTTGTTTTCTGGGGAACCGGTACTTCTGTCGATGACATATGAGGAGGAAAGGATATGTCCAAGAGTATCAAGGTTCAGAAACTGGTCTATACCGCATTGTTCATCGCACTGGCAGG
Organism: uncultured Erysipelotrichaceae bacterium; assembly: GCA_900314345.1. Lineage (GTDB taxonomy): Bacteria > Bacillota_I > Bacilli_A > Erysipelotrichales > Erysipelotrichaceae > Bulleidia. The sequence continues at coordinate 1,691 of OMUX01000267.1, forward strand.
GGCACTCATGTCCCTGGAGTTCTCCATTCCCGGCTTTCCGCCGTTCTACAAGCTGGACTTCTCTGATGTTCCGGTGGTCATTGCCACATTCGGCATGGGACCTGCCTGCGGGCTTTCCGTTGCGGCACTGAAGATCGTCATCAAGCTGCTGACCGTCGGCACCAATTCCATGTTTGTCGGGGAACTGGCAGATCTCATCTCTGCTTTCCTGTTTGTCCTGCCGCTGTACTTCATCTACAGCAAGGGAGGAAAGACAAAGAAGTCCATGGCTGTTGCCTTCTTCGCATCCATTGCCATCCGCACAGCATGGGCATGCTTTGCCAATGCCTTCATTTCCCTGCCGCTTTATGCAAAGGCATACGGCATGAGTGTGGATGAGGTTGTTGCAGCAGTGGGCGGAAGAGCAAGCATCACGGATCTCAAGTCCTTCATCATGATCGCAACGATTCCCTTCAACCTGATCAAGCTGTCTGTCATCTATGCTGTGACATGGCTGCTGGCTGAGAGGATCTGGAAGATCATCCCGAACATGCAGAAGAAGTTTGCGGTGGCAGAATGATCAGGAACTATCAGGATCTTACAACAAAGGAAATGTCCGCTGTCGACAAGGAAAGAACCGTTGTCCTGATTCCCCTTGGCGCCATCGAGCAGCATGGACCGCAGGCTCCCCTTGGCACGGATTACATGATTGCATGTGCCATGCCGCAGTACATCAAGAGGGAACTGGAAGCCGTGGATCCGGACTATCCCATGCTTATCTTCCCGGCGATCCCTGTGGGTTTATCCGTAGAACATATGAACTTCTCCGGCACGATTACCATGAAGCCGGATCATTACTACAGCATGCTTTACGACATTGCACAGAGTCTTGCAGAACATGGCTTCCGGAAGCTTGCCTTCCTGATCTGCCATGGCGGAAACAGGGCATGTGCGGACATTCTGTCAAGACAGCTCAGGCATGACTTCGGCATCTATGCCTTCGTCCTTGCAAGCGGTGCTTTCTCTGATCCTGAAGTACTTTCTACGATCAGTGAAGGAAACACCTGGGACTTTCATGGCGGTGAGATGGAGACAAGCATGGTCATGGCACTGCACCCGGAAACCGTGAAGCTGGAAGAGGCAAAGACCGGATATAAGAAGGGCGGCTACAGCCAGAAAGGCGCCATCAATTTCTCCAATGCCACAGCACTTCCCTGGATGGCAGAGGATCTTGAAACAGAGGATGGAACACCGATCGGCATTGGTGGAAATCCCAAAGGTGCCACAGCGGAAAAAGGAGAGATTATCCTGACAAGATCGGCAAGAGCATTAATTCCTGCATTTCTTGAGATCAGGGACTGGAAAACACGGAAATAATCACATGCAATATGAAGACTCAGACTGGTTATGCGTGAAATATCGGACTGAGCCTTTTTGTCTGTCCTGATATTTCAACGAAATACGGCAGTTATCAAAAGTACCGCATTTCGGTGAAATCACTCTGTTGAAAAAATCCTCCGGTACATCTGCCTGTACCGGAGAACAACTGCTTTGATCAATGCTTGTTCCTGATTCTCTTCTTCTTTTCCACTCTCGGCATCTTCATGCCTCTTCTCTCCAGCACTGTGATGCTTTCAATGTGCGGAGTGCCGGGGAACATGTCAAAGGGGATGACGGTTCTGACATCATATTCCTTCTTGAGATCCTTGATGTTCTTGCCAAGGGTAGCCGGGTTGCAGGAGATATAGACGATCTTCCGGATGGAAGAAGAAAGGATTGTATTGATCATGGCCTCATCCATGCCGGATCTTGGCGGGTCAGCGAGAAGCACATCCACATTCTTCCTGGAAAGCACATACTGCATTCCTTCGGATGCATCCTTGCATAGGAATCTGACATGGTCATCCACATGATTGAGCAAGGCATTGGCTTCGGCATTGTTTACAGCTGCTTCCACGGACTCTATGCCGATGACGGACTTTGCCTTGTCCGCTGCCATGATGGACATGGCACCCACACCGCAGTATGCCTCAACCAGGGAATCGCAGGGATCGATCTTCTGGATGGCAAGTTCGTAGAGTCTTTCCGCCTGCGGCTTGTTGAGCTGGAAGAAGGAGTCCGGTGACAACTGCAGATCAATGTCCTTGAGATGCACAGTCATATGTTCCTCACCCTTGAGTACCTTGACCTTTGATCCGAAGAACGTGTTTGCCTTCTTGTCCGTATTGATGCTCTGGGAGACTGTGGTCATGCCGTCAATGGCTGATACGGCATTGATGAAGCCTTCGGAGAGTTCATCCCTGCCGGTGATGAAGCATACCATGAACTGATGATCAATGCCCCTGAGGATCAGATACCGCAATCCCTTCATGGAACGGGTGTCATATGCCTTGATCTCATAGGCATTGACCAGCTTCATGACTTCACCGCGTACTTTCTCCATTTCCGGATCATGCATGAGACAGCCGTCTGTTTCCACAAAATGGTTTGTGCCCTGCAGGTACATGCCGGTCTTCAGTACACCGTCATATTCTCTGACAGGAAGCTTGAGCTGATTCCGGTATCCGCTGGTCAAAGGACTTTCATGCATGTCACGGATCAGCTTGTCTGACACACGGCCATACTTCCACAAAGCTTCATCCAGCATCTGCTTCTTGTATTTCAGCTGTGCCTTGTAATCCATTCTTAAAAGCGGACATGCCTGGCAGCGCCTGTCATGCGGGCATGCACTGCGTACACGCTCCTTGCTGTAATCAAGGATCTTTGTGAGCTGTGCCTTTGCATAGTGATCATGTTCTTCAATGATCTTGACTAATGCGGTATCCCCGGGATACACGCCGCTGCAGAAGACAGGCTTCTTTTCTTCCGTATAGCCGATACCTTCACCGTTGATGCCGAGTTTTGCAAATGTGATCTTCATGATGTTCACCTCAGGAATGCCAGATTCGGGTCGGAACAGAAATTGTCCAGACTGTAGATGAAGTACAGGTCCGTATTCTCCTTGTCACTCAGAAGTTCCGAGACAGGAGAGTGGTAGTAGCGCAGATCGATCATCTCGATCTCATCGTATTCACAGGCGAGATAGGGGATCAGGATATGAGCATAGCTGTCCTTGATGATCAATGCCTTTCTTCCGGTGCCTGCATTGGTCCTGATGTTTACTTCAGCGTGGTTTCCGTCCACGTAGTAGGTGTACTTGTCCTTTTCACTTAACCGTTTCTCAGAGAACAGGGAATCCGTGACTTCCTTGCCGGCGTCATAGCTGACCGTGACACTCAGGTCCTTGTCCTTCGGCGTGATGGTGTGGATGCTGTCTGGTGCGGTCCAGAAGGCACCGGATTTTGAATACATGGTTCCTTCAAAGGCATCGCTTGCAAGCGTGTAGTCAAAGGACAGGGGATCCTTGTGCAGCACATTCTCAGCGATTGCCGCATAGCCAAGGTACGCCCCCTGCTCATTCCAGTGGTGGTCCGTGCGGAAGTACAGGGAAGGACTTGCATTGGTTGTCTTTGTGTAGTCAATGAAATTCTGATCAGCAAAGCCTTCACCGATCTTCTGCAGCAATGCAGGCTGATCCACATTCCATGCACCATCGGGCAGCACGGACTGTGCACCCCAGGCGGCCGTCGGCACGATCAGAATGTTTCCTGTCATGCCCTGGCTGCCGCAGAATTCATGAATGATCTCTACATTGCCTGCAAGTGTCTCTTCACTATAGCTCTGGAAGGTCTGTACCAGTCTTCCTCCCTTTGCCATATAGACATTGTTGTTTTCAATGGCAAGGGCTGCTTTCCTTGTGCCTGCCTTCAGAGCAATCCAGTCCTTTCTTCCCACGAAATGATCGGAGAACCAGGATTCAAATTCATCATCGAACTTCCCGCCTGTGATATTTGCAATATCAAGAGAGGGAAATTTGTTCAGCGTCCTGTTTTCATCCCAGGAGACTTCAGCTTTCGGAGCTGCGATGTTGGCAACGGTCAGGACTGCAATCAGTCCCAGGAAGCAGCGGTTTGTGATTTTTGAAAGATCCATTTCTTCTGCCTCCTTTCAGAACCGGAAATACAGGAACGGGTTGTAGCTTGCATCAACGATGAATGCCGTGCAGACGATCAGTGCAATGATCACAAGCACCGGAACCCATTTCCTTCCTTTA
>OMUX01000378.1 GCA_900314345.1 uncultured Erysipelotrichaceae bacterium
ATGCAGGAAATGAATATCAGGGCATGACAGTGAAGATTGAGACCACAATCTATGCAAAGCAGCATCGGAATTCCCCTGAATCTACATTGACTGTAAACTCCGATGGTACTATCAAAGCTACCGGTGACTGGGAGAAGATGATCACTATTGATTCTGGTTCCGGGGACAGCTCTGGTGCCGGGGACAGTGGCGACGAAGAACCCGAAGTCGGCTAATGAGGTTTCTGATTGAAAGGACAGCATATGGTAAACACAAGAAAATATACGATAGCTGTCCTGGCTGGTGTCTTTCTGTGTTTTCTGCCTGCAGTGCCTGTACATGCTGAACCGGCAATCACTGCAACATTTGATCTGAATGAAACAGATCCATTCCAGCTGGAAGTAGACAGTGACAGTCTGTTCGATATTGAGGACGCGGAGTTCAATACACCATATAACAGCAGTCTTTCCTTTCACAACACAACGGATAAGGAACTGATTCTCAGTCTGTATGATGTACAGTCATTGATTGATTCCACTGTTCTGTATGATAAGTCACATCTGAAGATATCGGATGGAGAAGATGTGCTGTATGAAGGTGCAATGAACGATGCCAGATTCAGTGAAAGCATCCCCGCAGGGCAGTCTGTCACATACACATTTTCATACTCCATTGTGGTTCCACATGTGCCGGATAATTCCCTGATGGGCGCAGAGATGAAGGCTAGGTTCTGGTTTGTAAGCGGAGTGGATATTCCAGATAGTCCTGAAATAAAGCCTTCTGAGCCTGGAAAGCAGGGGACATCGCAGAATCAGGTGGAAAGTTCAGTGAAGGGCGTTAATCCTGTAATTGAATCAGTTTATACAGGCGATGCCGGAGTAATGAAGTATGTATTCATGCTTGGTGAGTCGGTCTGCGTCATTGCTGGATTGGCTAAATATAAGAAAGACCATATGGATTGAGGTTCGATGGGTGGCAATGTGAGCAAGAGACGAGCAACGACAAATCATCTGAAAACAGTCATATGGTGGCTATTCTGGATCATAGTGATTCTCCTGTTGATTGCCTTCCGTACAAGATATCAGCTGGGATATATCCAGTCAGGCTCAATGAGACCAACACTGGAGATTGGCTCCATTGTGGTTGTTGATAAAGATGCTTACAAGGAAACAGAACCGGTTGTCGGAGACATCATCATGTACCGGGCAGGCAGCATGGAAGTCGTACACCGCGTTGAAAAGAATGATTCAGCGCATAAATACGTAATTACGAAAGGTGACAACAACAGTTCTGAAGATCCTGCTCCAGTTTCCATGGAAGAGATCGGCGGAAAGGTTATCATGAAGTTCAATGCTGTTGCACCATTGGTCCGGATGATCAAGCATCTGGATAACCTGTAAGAGAAGAAAGGAGCGCAGATATGAAGAAGGAAACAATGCTGAAATGGATTCCGGTTACCACTGCGCTCTTTGCTTTTTGGGTTATGTACAGACCGACAAAGATGTCTTCCATTTTCACGGATCATGCTTCCTTTGAAACAGATCCAATACAATTAGCTGTACCTGCATCAACCGATAGGGTAACTCCTGAATCAGACAAGTATGACAGCAAACCTGCGCCTGATTTTGGATGGGAAGAAGAATCACCGGATCCCGAAGCAGTAAGTTCTACAGAGGCACAGAACAATACAGATGCGATCGATCCGGCAGAGACGGACGTTGCTGACACTGGTGATGATGCATCGGGAATAGTTGATCCTGAAGCAGATGAAGAAAAAGCCCCTGCAGAAAATGAACAGCAATCCACAGAGGAGATCACTCAAAATGCTGAAGATCCGCAGGATGCTGAAGATCCTGCAGTCAGCCAATCATTGACAGACGATACTGTTGAAGAAGTACAGCAGCTTGATAATAGTTTGACGGAAACAGCTCCTGTTGAAGAAGTCCCTGGTGATAACATCGAGGATACAGCTGCACAGCCTGATGAGGATACGGTAATACACGACATCAGTAGTAAACAGTAGAGATGGAAAATACAGAGTACCTTTGCAGGAATTGATTACCTGACTTGGGTACTCTGTTTTATTACATGCTCTTACAGACTATCTGTGCTTTCTTATTGATCCATTCCAAGAAATTCCATGAAATCATCAAAGTTATAAGGGAAGGCATTGCTGCCACCAATACGAACAAGAGAATGATCGCTGCCGTACTGGATTTCCAGACTCCACTGTGTGCCATCCAGTACGTATGGATTGTCATAAT
>OMUX01000425.1 GCA_900314345.1 uncultured Erysipelotrichaceae bacterium
ATGTTCTCCTTTACCAGTCTTATTGCCTGAAAGAAGACAAATCCCCCGTTTTTTCTAAAAACATTTTTTCGCTTTTTCTCAATATTGACTGTTCCCTGCGGAACGGGTGTTCCATGAAAACGGAAGCGAGGGATCATCATGAGCAAGGTTACCGTGAAATGCCCGGGATGCGGGGCGGAAGTGGAAATCGACAATGCTGCAGAGAGCGCAAAGTGCCCGTACTGCGGAACGGAACTGATCGCAAGAGGAACAGCAGGCAATACCGTAAACAATGAGAAGCTTGGCTATGAGTTTGAAAAAGGAAGGATCAAGGCACAGCAGGAATCCGGAACAGCAAAGGACCATGTACAGCCCGAGAACAAGCCTGAGAGGAAACACAAGCATCGTTTGCTGAAGTTCTTTGCCTGGGTTGTATTCTTCCCCATTGCCTTGACCATCTGGCTGTGGAGCTCAGATACGGCAAAGAAGTGGAACAGGAATGTCAGGATTGTTCTGACAGCAGCGGTATGGCTGCTGTTCGGAGGATACTACCTTGCCGGGAGAACACCGAATTCCCATAAGGTGAAGAAGGAAGATGTCTATCTTTCTGACTGGATGGATGAATGCTTTGCAGTGGACAGCGATGTGAAGCTGAAAAGAGACAAGAATGACAATGTCACGGTCAGCTTTGATCTGAAGTGTGACCAGGCACCGCAGGATTATATTTCCTCTTTGTTTTCAGAGCATGATCTGAACATGCAGGACTTCACGCTGGAGGAGGCGGATCTGGAATTCGGCGAACTGAAGCTTTCAAAAAACGGCTGGTTCAGCAGTGCCAAGGCTGAGAAGATAATCAATGACTTCCTGAACATGCAGGAAGGGGAAGAAAAGGAATTCTCATTTACGGTAGATGATGTCTTTGACTATCAGTGGAAGAACATGGTGGAAGCCTCTGACTTCACGATCTCCATGAACCTGGCATATGAAGGACCGGATCCTGATGGAAGTGAAGGTGTCTATACCGTATGCATTCCATGGAAGACAAGTCTTGCCACACCGACACCTGAACCAACACCGACACCGACACCGGAACCCACAGAAGAACCCACACCGGAACCAACCGTGGAAACAACACCAGAGCCAACACCGGAACCCACAGCAGAAGCTGCAGCTTCCGGCATCCGTCCGGAATTCCAGGAAGCCATGGACAGCTATGAAGCATTCATTGATGAATACTGTGACTTCATGCGTACCTACTCTTCTACAGACGATACGACAGCGTTGATGACGGAGTATCTGGAGTACATGACAAAGCTTGCAGATATGGAAGCCAAGATGGATGCAGTGGATGAATCAACCCTGACACCGGAAGAAGATGCTCTGTATACACAGGTCATGACACGCACTAGTGCCAAGCTGATTCAGGTCAGCGGAGAGATCAGCGGCTGACATGGCATGCATCAGCGTGGGATATCACTGACGGCGCAGAACAAACTGAAGAATACGAAGGCCTGGTTTTATATCTGTCAGGCCTTTTCAATTGCCTTGTTTTACAATTTACGCAAATATGTAAAATCCATGCATCATCCTTTCCTTAGCGGAGTTAGAATGATCCGGCTGTTGTTTTCATGCAGCAAAGGGCACATAAAAACCGCCTGGCTTCAGGCGGTTATGACATGATGGATCAAAGCAGGTCTGCCATTGCCTTGACGCCATACAGGCCGGCGAGGTTGCCAAGCTGTGCTTTCAGGATCTCTGTTCCTTCAAAGCCAGGAATCAGGATTTCAGAAGTCTTGTTCCGGATGCCGTTGAATATCAGTTCCTGATCCATGATTCCCCCGCCCAGGATGACTGCCGGTATGTTGTAGACATGAATGAGAGAGGCAATGCCTGCAGCACATTCCTGCATCCAATGGTCAAGGACCTTTTGGATTCTTTCATCTTCAAGATTGGCGAAGAGGTCTCTGCCGTTATGGATCTCCGGATTGATTTCTGATGCAGAATGCACCAGGGCAGTGGTGCTGGCACAGGATTCATAGGTTCCTTTCCAGCCATTGGCTTTTTCTGAATGACTGTACAGGCCGCCGATCATGACGCCGGCGTTTCTGCCGGTTCCATAATAGGGTTTTCCGTTGAGAAACACACCGCCGCCGATGCCTGTGCCGTAGGTAAGGCAGATGAAATCACTGTGATTTCTGCCTGCACCGTATGCTGCTTCACCACGCGCTGCGGCATAGACATCATTCTCCACGGCACACGGGACATGGAAGTGTTCTTCAAACAGCTGTCTGACAGGGGTTCCGGTGTAGCCGGGCATATTGTCATTGGCATAGTGGATGGAACCGGTATCTTCATCCACTTGTCCGCAGGTGCTGATTCCGATGGCCTCAAAAGGCTCAAATGAGGAAAAAAGATCCATGCACCGGTGCATGACGGAAGAAGCACCTTCCTTTGCCAGGGTGTCGGCTTCCTTTGTTATGATCAGCTGATCATCTTCAAAAAGACCTGCTTTGATGCGCGTGCCGCCGATGTCCAGGACTGCTGTTCTTCTCATGCTCAGTCTTCCAGTGCCTTCATGAATTCCTTTGTAATCTCAAGCGGGCGGGTGATAGCTGAACCGACAACCACAGCCCATACATCCATGTCCATGGCATGGCGGAGCATTTCCGGTGTGGAGATATGGCCTTCGGCAATCACCGGCTTGCCGGATTCATGAACCAGCTTCTTGATCATGTCATAGGGCGGAAGCTTTCTTCCCTTGGTATAGTCCGTGTAGCCGGCCATTGTCGTGCCGATGAGATCAAAGCCGATCTCAGCAGCGTGCAGACCTTCCTCGGCATCCGAGCAGTCAGCCATGAACAGCTGCTCCGGATACTTCTTCCTGACTTCCGCAAAGAAATCATCCAGGGATCTTCCTTCCGGTCTTGTGCGGTGTGTGGCGTCCATGGCGATGATCTCACAGCCGCATGCCATCAGGGCATCCACTTCCTTCATGGTCGGTGTGATATAGACATCCGGATAGTCCGGATAATCCTTCTTGATGATGCCGATGATCGGCAGATTCACGTTCTTCCTGATTTCTTCAATATCTTCAACCGTGTTGGCACGGATGCCCTTGGCACCGCCAAGGTATGCCGCATAAGCCATGCGGCCCATGATGAAGGATGAATGCAGCGGCTCATTCGGCAGAGCCTGGCAGGATACGATCAGATTGCCATGGATGGCATCCAGAATCTTCTGGTTTCTTTCGTTCATAGATAGTGTTTTCTCCTTGCGTGTTCCATTATACCCACCGATTGACAAAATGCTCGTGGTCGTTAGGATGAAATCAGAACGATGAGAGAAAGGATCTCTGTGATATGAGTGAAATGATTGCATACGGCGGAAGGAATGTTCCGCTGCTTGGAAGCTATGATGCGGTGATTGTCGGCGCAGGAAGTGCGGGATGTGCTGCGGCATATACATGCGCAGGTCATGGTGTCAGAACACTGCTTGTTGAAAAATCCATCCGGACCGGAGGATCCAGTGTGAATGCCCTGGTGACTCCGATGATGGATTCCTATACCGGACACCACAGTGTGTTCTATGATCTGGAAGCGGCCTTGAACAAAAGAGCACAGACCAGGGACCAGTTCGGCACACTGCAGAGAAACTACAGTGCTGATAACATGGCGGATGCCTGGGAAGAACTGCTGCAGAAGGCTGGCTGTGAGATTCTCTATGATGCATGTCTTTCCGACGTGATCATCGAAAACGGAAAGATCAGGACACTGATCGTGACGACCTGTGAAGGTCTGCAGGCAATCAATGGAAAGGTCTTTGCGGATACCACAGGGGATGCGGTCTTTCTGCGTGAAGCAGGTGTGCCGACAAGCCATGGCGATGATCAGGGCAATGACCAGCTTTCCAGCCTGCGCTTTGAAATGGGCGGCATTGATATTGAAGCATTGCGCAGCTATGTCATGGGACTTCACGATAAATATTCCAGGAACAATATCAAGGGCGACCTGTTTGAATCCGCTATGGTTGGCGGCAGAGGCTTCTCCATGGAACCGCTGTTCCGCAAGGGCGTGGAAGAAGGCATCCTGACGGAGGATGAACTGCGCTATTACCAGAACTACAGCATTCCGGGAAAGCCCGGGTGCATGTCCTTCAACTGTCCGCATCTGGTGAATCTGAAATCCAATGCCAGTGCCATGGACAGATCCAGGGCAGTACAGGACGGCCATGCCAGCATCCAGAGGCTGGTGAAGTTCCTGAAGAAATACATGCCTGGCTTTGAAAACAGCTACCTGATCCGTGAGGCTGACATGATCGGCATCCGGGAAAGCTGGCGCCTGAACGGCATCTATGTGCTGACAAGCAAGGATTACATCAAGCAGGCAAGGTTTGAAGACGGTATTGCAAGGGGAGACTGGTGGATTGATGTCCATACGGCAGACGGCAAGGAACAGGAAGGCTTTGAGTTCAAACACGGGGATTACTATGAGATTCCATACCGTTCCCTTGTATGCAAAGACATCCGCAACATCATATGTGCCGGAAGATGCATCTCCACGGATTTCCTGATGCAGGCAAGCATCCGCATCATCCCGACATGCATCGACATGGGACAGGCGGCCGGGGAAGCACTGGCTTTGTCCGTCAAGGATGACATTGAACTCAATGTCATTGATGGCAAGAACATCAGGGAAAGACTCGGAGAATACAGGTGAACGAAGACAGGGTGCGAAGCCCTGTTTTCATTAAGGGCTGAATGCAGATTCCATGCATTCAGATGAAAAATCATCTTGAAATCGCTTTCCTGCATGTATATATTGGAATTAGTTATTTCGGAGACCGAAAAAAGGTATGAAGAAGAAAGGCCTCGAGGATCTTAGAAAACAGAACAGCAGTCTTATCCTGAACCTCCTCCTGCAGGAACATGCGTTATCCAGAACGGAGCTTGCAGAAAGAACAGGACTTTCAGGCAGCACGGTAAGCAGTGTATGTGCACAGCTTCTGGAACAGGGATGGATCCTTGAAACAGGAAGCGGGAGCCGCACAGCAGGAAGAACACGCAGGGATTTATGCATCAATCCTGACTATGGCTGGATTGCCGTGGTGGAAACCACCAGGAAATCCGTCTGGTATTCCCTGTTTGATCTTGATCTGCAGAAGGAGGCTGCAATGCAGATCAGTGATCACTATGTTTCCGGCAATGAACTGCTGGAACTGATCAGCAAGACGATTGAAGCTACCGTAAAGAATCACAGGCTTCTGTCCATCGGACTGCTGTATCAGGAGGATATGAAGGCATCAGACTTCAATATCCTTTACAACACCGGCATCTACTCGGATACGATTCCGCTGAAAACAGCGCTGCAGTCGGCATTCCGGGTGAATGTATATGAAGATTACAGCCAGCATTATACGATTACAAAGGCGCTTGCAAGGGAGCAGGCAAAGGACCACAACGTAGCCCACATCATGCTTGGACAGACCATCGCCGCATCCGTGACGGTGGATGGAAAGACCGTCATGCTTGATGAAGGATTCTGCAGAAGCAGGGTGAAGGAAGCTGAAGGAAAGTATCCTGCACAGCTGGCTTCGTTCATTGTCCTGATCGCTTCGATGTTTCCCATCAGGCATGTTTTCCTTTCGGGAATTCCAGGTGATCAGGAGTATCTGATCCATTCTCTGAATGAGGACGTCGGAAAGACACTGGGGAAGAAGATCAGGGTGGAAAGCCTGAGCGGGAAGGAGGATCCTCTGCCGGATATGGCAGAGCATCTGAGATCGCTCGCCATGGCTATGTAACAAAGGAACCAACAGCCTGTGGCTGGGTTCATAAAACAGGGGGCATGAACCCCGGGAAAGGGAAAAAGCATTATGGCTCAAGGAATTTGCATCATTATTGCCTTTGTCATCATTGCCGCACTGATGATGACGAAGAAGATTCCGACACTGCTGGCTCTGCCGTTACTGGCAGTCATCATCTGCGTCATCGCAGGTGTACCGGCTGTGGGCAAGGACGCTGATGGCAATGCCATCGGCTGGCTCCAGACTGTTCTGGAAGCCGGTACTGTCCGTATGGGCTCCGCCATCATGGCCGTTATCTTCGGCTCCTGGCTGGCAGAACTCATGAACAAGACAGGCGTTACGGAATCCATCATCAAGAAGAGTGCTGAACTGGGCGGCGACAAGCCGCTGGTCATCACGATCATCATGAGCGTGGTTGTGGCAATCCTCTTCACAACACTGTCCGGACTGGGTGCCATCATCATGACCGGTTCCATTGTCCTGCCGATTCTGATTTCCGTCGGTGTACCGGCAATGAGCGCTGCTGTCATCTACATGATGTCCTTCACGACTGGTCTGACTTACAACATCGCACAGTGGCAGAACTATGCCAACATCTTCTCCCTGGATATTTCTGAGATCCAGAGCTTCGAGACCATCATGATGATCCTGACAGCTGTTGCCACACTCGTCATGATCTTCGTTGAGTTCAAGAAGAACGGCATCAAGTATGCATTCTCTGCACCGAAGGACGGCGCAAAGGTCGAAGAGAAGCCGGCTGATGTCAACCCGCTGGCCATGATCACACCTTTGATTCCGATCATCCTTGTTGCAGTATTCAAGTTCCCGGTATGCCCGTCCTTCATGATCGGCATCTGCTGGATCCTCATCTTCACATCCAAGTCCTGGGGCAAGGCTATGAACATGCTCACCAAGAGCTGCTATGACGGCATTACAAATGCAGGCCCGGCAGTCATCCTGATGATCGGCATCGGCATCCTGTTCCTGGCTGTAACCAACGCACAGGTCAAGACAGTTCTGGATCCGTTCCTGCTGGCTGTAACACCGAAGTCCATGATTGCATACATCATCTTCTTCTCACTGCTGGCTCCGCTGGCTCTGTACCGTGGACCGATGAACCTGTTCGGACTTGGCTCCGGCATCGCAGCTTTGATCATCGGCCTTGGCACACTGTCTCCGCAGGCTGTCATGGGTGCCTTCCTCTCTGCTGAGAGAATCCAGGCTGCCGGCGACCCGACCAACACACAGAACGTCTGGACAGCAAACTTCACAGAAGTTGATGTCAATACACTGACAAAGAAGATGCTGCCGTATCTGTGGATCGTTGCAGTGCTGGGTGTCATCATCTCTGCAGTACGTTACTTCTGACCAACAGCTGAAAGACAAGAACCGTGCATCCACTGAATGCCGGTTCTTCTCTGAAGGAAAGGCCTTTGCAGGACAAAGACCCTTCCTTGAGAACAGGAAAGGAAAAGAATTTATGAAAGTCAGAATCGGCATCGATGTCGGCGGTACCTTTACGGATGCTGCGGCGATCAACAATGAAACGTATGAACTGATCGGAGCAGTCAAGACACCGACAACACACAAGGCGAAGGAAGGCGTCGCTGCAGGTATTGTGCAGGTTCTGCACATGGTCCTGGAAAAGTACAGCATTGCACCTGAGGATGTTGTGTTCATTGCCCATGGCACAACACAGGCAACCAATGCACTGCTGGAAGGCGATGTGGCCAAGGTCGGTATTATTACATTGGGCGAAGGCCTTCAGGGTGCCAAATCCAGATCCGATACCAACATCGGCAACATTGAACTGGCAGAAGGGAAGTTCCTGGAGTCTTCCAACCAGTATGTTGATGCCAGCGACAAGGAACATCTGGAGGAAAACATCAACAAGGCAATTGATGCACTGGTGAAGGAAGGATGCAGATCCTTTGTCGCGGCGGAAGCCTTCTCTGTGGATGATCCTTCCAATGAAAACCTCGTGGTCCGTCTTTGTGCAGAAAGAGGTCTTCCGGCAACGGCTACCAATGACATCTCCAAGCTCTACGGCCTGAAGATCAGAACACGCACGGCTGTGATCAACGCTTCCATCATGCCCAAGATGCTGGAAGCAGCTACCATGACAGACCAGTCCATCAAGGCTGCCGGCATCAAGGCGCCGCTGATGGTGATGCGCTGTGACGGCGGTGTGATGACCGTGGATGAAGTACGCAACCGTCCGATTCTGACCATCCTGTCCGGACCGGCAGCGGGTGTTGCCGGTGCCTTGATGTATGAAAAGCTGACCGACGGCATCTTCTTTGAAGTCGGCGGTACTTCCACGGATATCTCCTGTGTCAAGGACGGGCGTGTCATGATCCGTTATGCGGAAGTCGGCGGTTTCAAGACATATCTGAATTCCCTGGATGTACGTACGGTAGGCATCGGCGGAGGATCCATGATTGAGATCAAGGACGGAAAGATCGTCAATGCCGGACCGCGTTCTGCACATATCGCTGATCTTGACTACGAAGTCTACAGCAAGCCTGAGGATATTGTTGATCCAAAGCTTGTATCTGTTCATCCGATGCCATCTGATCCAGAGTATGCATGCATAGAATGCTCCAATGGCAGGAGAGTGGCGCTGACCATAGCCGGCGCAGGCAATATCTGCGGCTATGTCAGACCGGAAGACTACGCCTACGGAAACAGGGAAGCGGCAGTCAAGGCATGGAAGCCGCTGGCTGACAACATGGGGCTCAGTGTTGAGGATGCCGCAAGGAAGGCGCTGGAATATGCCGCGGCCAAGAACAGCAAGGTCGCTGCTGCCCTGATGCATGACTATGACATGGATCCCAGAACCACCGTGTTTGTCGGCGGCGGAGGCGGTGCGGCTGCAGTTGTTCCGCACCTTGCGGAGACGATGGGACACAAGCACCGGATCGCAAACAACGCTCCGGTCATCTCCACCATCGGTGTGTCTCTTGCCATGGTGCGCGACATGGTGGAACGCACGGTTACCAATCCTACCCAGGAAGATATTCTTGCAGTACGCAAGGAAGCAGAGCTCAAGGCAATTCAGAACGGTGCCAGTCCGGAAACCGTGGAAGTTACCGTGGAAGTGGATAACCAGCGCAACATTGTCAGAGCCATTGCCACAGGTGCTACGGAGATGCGCTCCCATGACCGCATGAAGAAGCAGCTTTCCGTTGATGAACTGCTGAAGGAAGTGGGTGAGAACCTGCAGATGGATCCTTCCACACTCAAGGTCGCAGCGGAAAACGGTGTCATGTATGCCGTTATGGGTGAAAAAAAGGAAAAGAAGATGCTGTTCCTGACAAAGACCACACATCCTCTGCGCATCATTGATGATGAAGGCGTCATCCGCATGCAGAGAAGCAATGCCAGCGTCATGCAGTCTTCTGCCGGTACATGGCGCAAGGATGTCAATGCCATGCTGGAAGATATGACGGAATACAATGACGGCGGTGCATCCCTGCCGAACCTCTATATTGCACTGGGCAGAAGGATCATTGATCTTTCCGGCATGCAGAAGCCGGAACAGGTCATTTCCCTGGCTGAAGTGGAGCTGGAAGGTCTGGCTCCTGAGACAAAACTGATCCTTGCCGGAAACAAACGTGGTGAAGCCTGAGCTATGGGAGAGAAGCAGAACAAGAAGAACCGCTTCAGCTTTCCATTCCCGGGAAAGGAACTTGCCGACAAGGAACTGAGCTATGATCCCTGCTATGGCAAGATCCCGGAAGAAGACCGGAAGAGAATCACCGAGAATGCCTGGAACAAGGGCGTAAAAGCTGCAGAAGAAGCCTATGC
>OMUX01000230.1 GCA_900314345.1 uncultured Erysipelotrichaceae bacterium
GCCATGATACGGCCGGCAATGGATACCTGCGGCTGTGTCTTGTCGAGATCTTCCGCTTCATCATCACCGTACTCAGCACGGATGTCTCCAGCGTGATCCGTCTGTTCATAAGCATGTCCGAAGGGATCAATGCCCTGGGCACGAAGCTGCTCCATCTTCTGGCGTCTTGCGGCTTCCTGGTCATTCAATGACAGTTCCTCTGCCGCATCCGCTGCCTGTGCCAGTTTCTCCTTGACCTGATTCTTCTTCTGCTCTGCTTCTCTGCGCTTAGCAGCAAGCTCAGGATGTGCAGCCTCGAAGGCCTTCCTTCTTTCTTCCTTGAGACGCTGCTTTTCTTCCTTTGTCATCTCTTCACTCATATCATTCACTCCTTCAATCAAAAAGCTCCCATCCGACAGGGACGAGAGCTTGTTCGTGGTACCACCCTTTTTCGCATCAAAGATGCCTCATTATGTTCCGTAACGAAGAACAACGGTCAGCTCCGGAGGCCTTCTGATCAGAACCGGCATGTTCTGCTTTCACCATATGCAGACTCTCTCTGCATGCCCGTAAGGATCCCTTCTCCATCATTGCCAAGCGAGGTCATTCTAACATGATCAGCATCTTTTGCAAGGCTGTTTTCAGAGACTGATGACCTGTCCTCTTGTGACCTTGCCAGGAGCTGCGAACTTGATCTCCTTGCCATTGGCATTTGTCACAATCAGCATCACAGACATGTCATACTTTGCGCCCAGCTTCTTGAGATCAACTGTCACGATCGGCTCGCCTGCCTTGACCGTGTCATCCTGCTTGTGGCTCAGAACCTTGAAGCCATCACCCTTTGCATTGACAGTATCAATGCCGATGTGAACCAGAAGCTCAACACCATCGCTTCTTGTAACGCCGAAGGCATGTCCTGTCGGGAACAGTGCCGTAAGCTTGCCGTTTGCCGGAGCACAGATTGTCACTTCATTGCCTGCATACTTGAATGCAACACCATCACCCATCATCTTCTGCGCGAAGACAGGATCCGGAACCGTGCCAAGATCAATCATCTCACCATCAGCCAGTGCGCAGATCTGATCATCTGCGATGTCGACCGGAGGAAGTTCCGGTGCCTTCTTCTTGCCAAAACCAAACAGTCCCATACTATGATTTCTACCTTTCTTTGTGCATGTTTCCATGCTTCCTTATAAGAATAATAAACTTTACAAGGCAGGTAATTCAATGATTCATTTCGCTTTCTCAATGGAAGTCACAAGATATGTTCCATCCTCCTGCAGGGAAGCCATGCATTCCACCTGACTGTCTTCACTCAGGAACAGGACCGTTCCTGCATTCTCCTGAGTTACCGGAATGACAAACACCTTGTCCCCGGACTTCAGATAGACATACGTATTACCGTCAATGACCGCAGTCTTCACTGCATTGATCTGATTGATATTGAAATGTTCATCACTGCCTGCCGATACCGTTCCGTTGGATACCTGACGGATGAGCTGAGCAATGGCACTGCCGGAATCCTTGTCTGCTTTGACGGTATAGACCTGCTGATAATCCTGGGCATCCACCATGGCATACATCTTGATGAGACCTGCACTGTCCTTCAATGACAGAAGGTATACAGGTTTGCCTGCCACATTCAGCAGTGTCGGGAATGTTGCTGTATAGCCATAGTTGAGCACTTCACCTTCCGCACTTGCCATCACTGCAGACTCACTTGCACCAGGGGTTGCCGTATACTGTGCTTCATGTGTCCTGAGATTCACCAGGACAAACCCTACATTGGAATCATCACTTGCAGCACTTGTCATGCCGGTGTACAGCCATACATCTCCATCCTTTGCCAGGTAGTTGTATCCCTCTGATGTCTCAATCACACCTTCCTGTCCGAACACACTGTTGAAGAATCCCTTCTGGAAGCTGCCCCAGTTGTTCAGTTCTTCAATGACAAGGTCTGCCGGATACACACGGTCCACCCATTCAGGCACTTCCTCCATACTGTACTTCGTGCCTGTACCGCTTACCGGATCAAACAGGATCACACCTGTCACACGCTGTTTGCTGTGAATGCCGGTATAGCCGTATGTCGTACATACATACCAGGGATTGCCTTCTTCATCGATTTCAAAGGTCGGGGAACCGAACAAGGCAAAGGGAAACTGAAAACGAAGCTTCCGGTAAAGATTCTCATTTCCATAGGCACTTGGCACATAACGCATCATTGCGTCCAGACGCTTCAGGCTGGTCTTGCCGCTGGTGGTGCTGACTGTGATATATGCAGGGATGCCCGATGCCCGGTTCCTCATGTACTTGATAAAGCCGTCATAGGCAAGCGGTGTAACACGTACAGACGCTCCCTGATAGGAAATCTGTGAATACTCTTCAGATGCTGTGAACTGTGACACCAGATCCGTCATCTGGCCCATGACCTTGTCGCCAAGAAGCTGTGCAGACGTACGGTCAATGACCGCTGTTTCTTCAAAGCTGTAGCTTGGAATTTCATTGAAATCCACGGAATCCGGAACGATACGTCCCGCATAGGACTTTGCCATGAACAACGGGGAGCAGATCAGTGCAGACAATAACTGTACGGCAATGATTACGCCAACGGTTTTCCACACCCAGCTTCTGGGCTGATGTGTGATATTGATTTCGATCTGCCCCTTCTTGTTCTTCTGCGTTGTATTTATTGTTCTTTCTTCATAGAAGAACATGTTTCCAGCCACCACGAACAGGACAACCACCATGATCCACATCTCCAGGGACGATGGATTCAATGCCGGATAGAAGATGTAGTACCAGCCGATGGCAAGAAGTGCAAACAGTACAATCTTCTTTCCTTTTGATAAATGATCTGTCAGGAATGCAAGTCCTGCAGCATAGGCAAGAATCAGTAACACGGCAAATATTCTCATATGAAATCCCCTTTGTTACCTCAATTATGACAGAGCAATTGTCATCAAATCATAAGGTTTGTGTAAAATCCGTATACACGAAGAAAAGGCTCCTGCACCAAATGGCACAGGAACCTATAGGAGGATGGCAATCCTTATTCCTTGACACCGCCGGCAGTCACACCGCCGACAATGTACTTCGACAGGAACAGGTAGACAATGATGACTGGGAAAATGGAGAATGCAATCATCATGTAAACCTTGCCCATATCGAACTTTGCATAGTCTGCCTTGCGAAGTTCGGCAATCAGGATCGGGAGCGTCTTCTTCTCCTTCTTCGACAGAATCAGTGCCGGAGTAAAGAAGTTATTCCAGGAACTGACGAATGTGAAGATCGCCTGGACTGCAATTGCCGGTTTCATCAGCGGCAGAACAATCTGGTTGAATGTACGGAATTCCGAAGCACCGTCAATACGTGCAGCCTCCAGCATGGAGATGGACAGGTTGGAGTCCATGTACTGCTTCATGTAGAAGAAGACTGCCGGTGAAGCAATGCTCGGAACAATCAGCGGAATGAAGGAATCCATCAGCTTCATCTTGGACATCAAGGAGATGAATCCCAGTGCAGTGACCTGCGTCGGAATTGTCATGATGGCAAGGATGAATGTGAAGATGAAGTTCTTTCCCTTGAAGTCATACGCATGGATTGCGAATGCCGTCATCGTGGAGAAGTATGTGCAGAGAACTGCAGAGCATCCGGATACGATGAGGGAATTGAGCAGACCATTCCACATCGGAAGGGTTGCATCATTCAGCAGATTGTGCCAGTTTGTAGCAAAATAATGGCTCGGAACTGCTGTGAAACCTGCCGCAAGCTCACCATTGGAACGGGTGGAGTTAATGAACAATACATAGAACCAGATCAGGCACAGGAATGTCAGCAGAATCAGAACAAGATAGGCAATGAACCGTCTTGCATGAACACTGTTCTTCTTTTCCAGTGTATTTTCTTTTGAACTCATAATTCTGCCTCCTTACTTCTTGGCATATGCCAGCTTGTAGACAAGCAGTGACAGAAGACCTGTGATGATGAACAGGATGACCGACAAAGCACCGGCCATACCGAAGTTCTTCGAGAACAGATGCTTGTTCAGATACATGATCAATGTCATCGATGTACGGTTCGGGTTGCCTGCACCGTTGGTCAGGATCTGCGGTACATCGAACATCTGCAGACCACCGATCAGGGAAGTAATCAATACATAGATCAGAATCGGTCTGAGCAGCGGCAGTGTGATCTTCCAGAAGATCTGGCTTGCCGTAGCTCCATCGATTTCAGCTGCTTCAAACAATGATGTATCAATACCCATCATGCCGGCCATCAGGAGAATCGTCGTGTTGCCGAACCACATGATGAAGTTCATGAAGGCAACCAGTGTTCTGACTGCCGCGATATTTGACATGAACTTGAACGGCTCACTGATCACTCCAAGCTGTACCAGTACGGAGTTCACAGGTCCTGTATCAGCGAACAAAGTGAAGAACAGCATGGACATGGCGCTTGCCATGATCAGGTTCGGCAGATAGATGACTGTCTTGAAGAAACGCTGTCCCTTGAGCTTCAGGGATGGATCCGTGAACCACGCAGCCAGCAGCAGTGAGAAGAAGATCTGCGGGATGAATCCGCCGATCCACATGATCATTGTGTTCTGCGTATACTTCAGAAGATCACCGTTGGTAAACAATGTCTTGTAGTTTTCCAGGCCGATGAAATTCGGACCGATCTGGTTGAGTCCGTCTTCATACATCTCGAAGAAGGAATAATAAATGGTGGAGATCAGCGGAATCAGCTGGAAAATGACATAGGTGACAACAAACGGGATCAGGAAGATGTAGCCCCATTTGTTGTAATTCGTGGCTTTTGCCTTCGTTTTTGGTGCTGCTGCACGTTTGGCTTCTTCCATAATCGTGCCTCCTAACTAACAGATACAAGAAGAGTGCCTGCCCGGCCTTTTCGCTGGACAGGCACTCATTCAGTTAAATCAGATTTGAATCAGATGATTAGTGCTCCAGTGAAGGATACTTTTCACTGACATCTGTGTAGAATGCTTCGAGAGCTTCGTCATAGGAAGCGTTGCCATCGAAGAAATCCTTCATAGCCTTCTGGAAGGACTCGTTGCAGCCCTGGTCATAAGCACTGATATTGCTCATATCAACCTTTTCAGCACCAGCTGCGAGCTGAGCATACGGGTTCTGTCCGCCGAGGATAGCATTTCCGAAGGATGCATCAGCAGCGAGGTCGCCCAGAACCTTCTTGGAGTTGACGCAGTCACTGTCATCAACAGCGATTTCCTTGAGAACATCGTAGTTGGTTGTCATTGTGAGGATGATATCCTTGACGAGTGAAGGGTTATCTGTTCCTTCAGCGCCGCAGACCCATGTGCCGCCCCAGTAGAATCCCTGAGGGCCTTCAGCCAGACCCCAGCCGCCTGCATGAGAGATAGAACCATCATCATCCTTGTCAGGACCATTACCCATGGAGAAGTTGATCAGCCAAGCCGGTCCGAAGTAGCAGAA
>OMUX01000386.1 GCA_900314345.1 uncultured Erysipelotrichaceae bacterium
CCACCTTCGTGGGCTCAATATCATACTCCAGGCATACCGTTTCCACCATGTCATCATCCAGGGCAGAGTTGATGGTGACCATCTTGCCCTGCATGAAGAGGACTTTGATCACATCACCGGAACTTCTCTGGATCTTCTTGGCAAGCTCGCCGACCGTAATCCCGTCACTGTAGGTAATGGCCTTGACCTGCGGTGCCTTGGGACGCGGAGCAGGCGTAAAGCTGCGGTTATTGCTGTGTCCCCCGCGCCTGTTGTTCTGCGGTTTCCTGGTATTGTTATTGTTTGGTCTGCTGTTCTTCTTCTGCATTTTCCTCTCCTTTCACACAGAGAGCCGTACTCCCTGATTCAGATCTGATCCACATCACATCCTTCCATCGGCATGCTTCAGTGCATGGCCTTTTCAATTTCCGCCCAGAATTCCTCCGGGATCTTTGTCTCAAGTGCCTTTTCCAGCGCTCTGTTTTTCTTTGCCACAGGGATGACGGCAGGATCCTTCTTCAGGTATGCACCCCTGCCGTTTGCCCTGCCGGTCAGATCCACCGCCAGTGTTCCTTCCGGTGTGCGGACAATCCGCAGCAGCTCCTTCTTGGGAAGCTGCTCACCCGAGGCAACACAGCGGCGCATCGGTATCTTTCTCGGCATCAGCGTTCGTCCTTGTAGTACTCATCGTAATCATCGTAGTCGATGTCGTACTTCTTTTCGTTTTCCTCTTCCTCTTCACGCTCGATCTCATCCAGTTCCTCCTGGGAATAGATCGGCTTGTTGTCGATGTTGAGGTTCTTGTTCTTCTCCTGCAGCTGCTTCAGGAGATCCTCATTTCTGGTCTTGATGCCGTCGTCCTCACCCTTCTTCTTCTTTCTGCGGGCAGGTGCCTGCGGCTTGGGCTTGGAGGTATTTGCAAGCTTCTCGAATCTGGAGACATACTCATTCTTTGCGGCAACCTCTTCGAGATCAACCTTCTTTTTCTTCGGAGCCTTGACTTCAGTCTTCTCTTCAGCAGGCTCCTCTTCTTCAACAGGTTCAGCCGCTTCAGCAGGTGCTTCCTCAGCTTCTGCTTCTGTTTCAACAGCAGCTTCCGGCTCCTCAGAAACAGCTTCTTCCTCTGCCGGCTTCTCTTCCACAGGTGCCGGTGCAGCCTCTTCCTTGACAGGCTCTTCAGCAGGCTTGGCTTCTTCCGCCGGTCCTGCATAGACTTCATCACGGATCTTCTCGCCGAGCACTTCCTGCATCTCTTCCGGAATCACTTCGCTGTTTTCATAGGCAGCGGCGTTGTCCTCGCTTGCCTTGCGGGCGAGCTCCTCCACTCTTGCACGGCGCTTTTCATCCTCGGCAGCAGCGGCTTCCTGTGCCTTCTCCTTGCGGCGCTTCTCATACTCCTGCTTCATCTTTGCATAGCGCTCTTCGGAAGCGGCGAGCATCTCGTCGTAGTTCTGTCCTTCCTCTTCCAGCTCTTCCCTGGTCTTGATGTCGATCTTGTGACCGGTCAGCTTGACGGCAAGCCTTGCATTCTTGCCGCGCTTGCCGATGGCAAGGCTCAGCTGATCCTCATCAACGATGACAAGCAGGCTCTTTCCGTCTTCACCGATCAGCACTTCCCTGATCTCTGCCGGAGCCAGTGCATTCTTCACCAGCTGCTTGATATCCTCGCTCCACTGGAAGATATCGATCTTCTCCCCATGGAGTTCTTCAATGATTTCCTGGACACGGCTTCCGCGCTGGCCGATGCAGGCGCCGATGGGATCCACCTCCGGATTGTAGGAGATGACTGCCATCTTTGTTCTTTCACCTGGTTCACGGGCAATGGCCTTGATTTCCACAATACCCTGGGAGATTTCCGGAACTTCCTTTTCAAACAGACGCTTCACCAGCATCGGATCAGCTCTGGAAACAAGCACCTGGCTTCCCTTGGTATCCTTGTTGACCTCGGTGATGACGACACGGATCTTCTGTCCTTCCACAAGACGCTCCTGCGGGATCTGTGCGCTCTTGGGCATTAATGCTGTTGTCTTGCCGAGGCTGATCAGGGCGAACTTCTCCTTGACGGATTCCACAAGGCCGATAACCATCTCATTGAGCTGGTCAATGTAGGTGTCATAGACAGCGACCTTCTCTGCCTCACGGATCTTCTGGCGCATGACATTGCGGGCCAGTCCGGCAGCGGCTCTGCTCATGGATTCGATTTCAATCTCACGCTTTACCTGGTCATTCAGTACGGCATCCGGCTTATATTCACGGGCAGTTGCCAGATCCATCTGCAGTTCATCGTCTTCGACATTCTCAACGACATCATAGACCTGGAACAGATCAATGGTCTGTGTCTTCTCGTTGATTTCGGCAATGACATTGATGTCGGAAAGCTCCGCATCCTTCTTGTATGCCTTTGCCATGGCTTCCTTCAGGGCATCCAGGATGACCTCTTCCGGAATCTTGCGCTCTTCCTCGATATCACCGAGAGCCTTGAGCATATCCTTGTACTTCAGCTTCATAATCCTTTATTCTTCTCTTCCTTTTCCTTAGAATCTGACGGCCAGCCGGATGAACTCAACATCCTCTGCTGGAAATTCACAATGCTTGGTACGGGTCTTCACCCGGTAGTCCAGGTGAATGATGCCGTCTGTGTACGCTGTAACCTCGCCCGTCAGCTCCAGCGTCTTGTCAACGGGATGTTTCAGACGGACATAGACATAAGGATCCTTGATTGTATTCAGTTCATTCAGATCCCTGATTTCCCTTTCCGCCCCGGGAGAGCAGACATCCAGCGTATAAGCTGAGGATGAAGGATCGTGCTCATCCAGGAATGCGGAAACCTGTTCCGATACCATGGCACAGGTATCCAGGTCCATCGTGCCGTCCGGCTTCATGATCGATACTTCCAGTGTGTGGTCCTTTCCGCCCCGCCATGCAAGGTCATACAGCTTGACGCCAAGTGCCTCAATGACAGGGGTGAGCAGCTGTTTCAACTGTTCTGTATTCTCCATATCCCTCCCGTATACAAGAATGAAGGAGTGCTTCCGCACTCCTTTTGAACAATCAGAATATAACAGGGAATAAACGCGAATGCAAGCGGTTTTTAGAGTTTTCACCTGCATCAGAACAGCGACATCTGGTTGCTTTCCTGCATGTCGCCGATCGCTCCCAGTGCCTCCAGCTTCTTCAGCATGGCAGCGGAGAGCTTTGTCCGCTTGATGATATCCTCCTTGGACAGGAATTCTCCCTGTTTCCTGGCCTCGACAATGGATTCCGCAACCCCTGCCCCAAGGCCGTCGATGACGGTAAAGGGCGGAATGATCGTGCGGGTATCCGGCTTGATGACGGAGAATACCGTCGCCTGGGATTTGTAGAGATCGACATTGGAGATCGAGTAGCCTCTTGCATAGAGCTCCTCGCATACCTCCAGCGTGTCAAACAATGCCTTCTCCTTGTTGGAGACAGGGTTTGTGGTATAGCGGTCCTGCATGCGGGACTGGATGTCCTGCATCCTTCCACGGACTGCCTCAATGCCCTTGGACATGGTCTCGATCTCATAGGCATCACAGCGCAGCGTGAAGTACTGGATGTAGAAGTTCCATGGCTCATGGACCTTGTACCAGGCAATACGGATCGCCATCATGACATAGGCAACGGCATGGGCCTTCGGGAACATGTACTTGATCTTCTTGCAGGATTCAATGTACCAGTCCGGCACATCATGTGCCTTCATGTTTTCTTCCTGGTCCGGACGAAGACCTCTTCCCTTACGCACATCCTCCATGGTCTTGAAGGCATCGATCGGCTTGAGATCCTTGCCGAGAAGATACGTCATGATATCATCACGGCATCCGATGACTTCGGACAGCGGGTGGCCCTGCTGGACCAGCACCTGGGCATTGCCTGCCCAGACATCGGTACCATGGGACAGACCGGAGATGATGACCAGATCCGAGAAGTGATGCGGACGTGTCTCTTCGAGAACCTTTCTTGTGGTTCTTGTTCCGAACTCCGGAAGACCCAGGGCACCTGTTTCCTTGTGATATACCTTGGGGTCCGCCTTGAGGGCAGTGTCTTCATAGAACAAAGACAATGTCTCCGGATCATTCACCGGCAGCGTCATGGGCTTCTGGTCGGCAATCTGCTGCATGAGCCTCATGCAGGTCGGATCGACATGGCCCAGGATATCGAACTTCAGGACGTTGTCATGGATATCATGGAAGTCATAGTGCGTTGTCTTCCATTCACTGTTTGGATCATTGGCCGGATACTGCACCGGTGTGAAGTCTTCGGCATCGTAGCCTTCCGGAATGATGATGATGCCGCCTGGATGCTGGCCGGTGGTGCGCTTGACGTTCTGGCATCCTTTGGCCAGGTAATCCTTCATGCAGCGGCGCATGTTCGTGATGCCCATCTTCTCACAGTATCCTGATACATAGCCATAGGCCGTCTTCTCAGCCACGGTGCCGATGGTACCGGCACGGAAGGCATGCTTTTCACCGAAGACCTGCTTGATGAAGGCATGGGCATGCGACTGATATTCATTGGAGAAGTTCAGGTCGATATCAGGGACCTTGTCGGCATTGAAGCCAAGGAAGGTCTGGAACGGAATATTGTGGCCGTTGCCCCGCATCATCGTTCCGCATTCCGGGCATGGCTTGTCCGGAAGATCAAAGCCGGACTTGCATTCCTTGTCCTGGATCCATTCCGTATAGTTGCACTTCGGGCAGCGGTAGTGCGGCGGAAGTGCGTTGACTTCCGTGATGCCGGACATCGTCGCCGTAAATGAGGAGCCGACGGAACCACGGGAACCGACCACATAGCCGTCATCGTTGGACTTCTTTACAAGCAGATGGGCGATGTAGTAGTGCACGTCGAAACCGTTGCGGATGATGTTCTCCAGCTCTTCCTCCAGACGGTTGTGCACGATATCGGGAATCTTTCCGTTGTGTTCATAGAGCCGCTTCTCCGTTGCATAGCAGATTTCACGCAGCTTCTGGTCGGAGCCTTCAATGCTTGGCGGATAGGTGCCGCTTGGAACCGGCTGCACCTCTTCCAGCAGATTGAAGATCTTCTTCGGATTGTCAATGACGATCTGGTGCACCAGTGCTTCATCTTCCAGCCATGCAAATTCATCGAGCATCTCATTGGTCAGACGGATATGCTGGTCCGGGTTCTTTGTCTTGTGACGCAGGTCATCATCACGGATATAGAGCGGATGTGCAGCACCGCCGACCCCCTGGGACATGATATATACATCCCGGAAGATCTTCTGGGACGGCCTGCAGTAATGGGCATCACTGTCTGCCACCACCGGCTTGCCAAGCTTCTGTGCCATGGCGATGATGCGCTTCTGCACCTGCTTCACACGGTCCATGCTCGGTACACTTCCGGCTGCCACGAATGTCGTGTAGTTTCCAAGAGGCTGCAGCTCAATGTAGTCATAGAAGGCAATGGCTCTTGCAAGCCTTGCATCATCCCCGTTGCATGCCATTTCCCATACTTCATTGTTCATGCAGGAACTGCCGATGAGGATGTTTCTTCTGTCTTTCTGAAGAGAGCTTCTCCTGATCCTTGCTTCAGCGGTCACTTCACCGCCTTCCTTGCTGGACTTGCCCATGACGGCAAGGGTATCGGTGCAGCTTTCCGTCACCATCTGATACAGACGCTTCAGGCCTGCCTTGTTCTTTGCCAGTACAATGACATGGCTTCTTCTGACCTTCTCATAGGCCTTTTCACCCTGTGCCTTGTACTGCAGGTCATGGATTGTGCGGACACCCTTCTTCTGTGCATCCTTGATCAGGCACAGGAAAACACCTGCCAGTGCCTCGGCGTCATAGTCAGCACGGTGGGCGACTTCCTCATCATAGGAGACACGGTAGTATCTGGCGATGTTGCCGAGTCTGTATGCCCTTCTTTCCGGCAGGATGGCTCTTGCAAGATCCAGGGTATCAATCGTGCAGTTGGTTAACGGAGGAAGTCCGATTCTTCTCAGTTCTTCATTGAAGAAGTTATAGTCGAATGTAGCGTTATGGGCGACCAGGATATCATCACCGATCCATGCCATGATGTTCTTGCAGGCATCCTTGAATGAAGGAGCATTCCGGACCATGTCGTTTGTGATGTTGGTCTTTCTTGAAATATAGCCGGGGATGGGGAACGGCGGCTTGATGAAAGTCTGGAAGCGGTCGATGACCACCCCGTCCTTCAGCCTGACGGCACCGAATTCAATGATGGAATCAAAAGCACAGGAAAGACCCGTGGTCTCAAGGTCAAAGGAGACAAACGGCGTTCCTTCAATCGGCGCATCGATTTCATTGCGCACGATCAGAAGAGAATCATCGGCCATGTTCATCTCACAGCCCAGACCTACCTTGAACTTCCGCTCCGGATCCTTCTTCTTGAGTCCGGCAGCGGTGCGGTATGCCTTGACCATGGACTGTACATCCGCGTGGTCCGTGATGCAGACACCTTCCATGCCGGTGTTCCAGACATAGTTCACGATCTCTTCCGGTGTGCATACACCGTCCATTTCAGACATGTTGGTATGCATGTGAAGCTCAACACGCTTTTCCGGTGCATCGTCTTTTACAGTCGTCTTTTCCACCGGTTCCACCTGGACAGCCTGGCAGACAAGATCCTTGGCAAAGGTATCGAAGATGATGGATCCGTATACCTTGATCCGGTCGCCTTCCTTGACCGCATCCAGCATCTCCTTGGTGAAGACCTTTCCTTCAAAGCGCTCGACCATGATGGCATCATTGCCATCATAAACGGAAAGTGTCTGGATCATCCTGCC
>OMUX01000264.1 GCA_900314345.1 uncultured Erysipelotrichaceae bacterium
CCTTGTTCAGCATCGTGATCTGTTCATTCATGGCGTATTGTGTATGAAACATCAGGTTGGTCAGAGGAATGATCAGGTTCTTGTATTTCCTGGATGTCAGTGACTTGAAGCTGTTGTCCAGTACAAACCGATGTTCCTTCAGGACGATGTGCGTTTTCTTCTGCTTCGGGGGATTCTGTTCTTTGTACTTTTTACGTTTTCTGCTCATCTGTTTTTCACCTCTACCACTCTTATTGCCTGTTCAAGATGAAATCCCCCGCGCAAAATGCAGAAAACAGAAAAAGCTGATCCGAAAGAAAACAGCCGATATTCAGATCGGCTGTTAATGACACATTGCAATGGCGGTACAGTAATCCCCGTCATGGGAGATGGAAACTTCAATCTCCGGATGATTCAGAACATACGGTTTCCCGGAAGGATCATCCAGAACGGACAGTGAGATCCATTCCTTGATCCCTGCAGCCTTGAAGATAGCTTCCTTTGCGGCAAATCTGCCGGCAAGGTATTCTTTCTTCCGGTGCTCATGAGTGAAGGTATCAAACTGATCCTGTTCTTCCTGTGTCAGGACATGCCTGATGAATGCAGGATCCAGGTGAATCCTGCGCATGTCCACAAGATCAATGCCGATCATATACGTGAACCATGCAGGGAAGCCTGGAAGAACTTCCCTTTTTCCGCTGTGCCCAGAAAGGCATAGTCATCATCCTGCTGGGTCTCCTCCAGTGTGATGACTTCCCCGTCATGGACTTCCTGATGGAAGGCAGCCGTGATCTCGGAGACAAAGTGTGTTTCATGGAACTGTTTTCCCAGCATGTCGTCAATCCAGTTCATGTAGACGCTGTTGTTCACATGTCCGTTGAGATCCAGTTCGCTGTAGGAAACCTCATGCGTGAATGCATCAGGATTTCCTTCCAGCCTTTTCGGTGCAGCAGGAAAGGGGAGTTCATTGCCTTTGACAATGCCCGGAATACTGATATCCCACGCCTTCGGGTTCACCATGACACGCTTCTGTGCATCCATGAGAAGCCAGAGCTCAATACCCTGCATGATGACGTCATGCTCCGCATCTTCAATCATGAAATGCCGGGGGAAGAAGACATGGCGCATTTCCCCTGGCCATGATGTGATGGTGATGGTCTCGTCGTAATGAACGGGACGCTTCATGATGAAATGCAGACTGCTGACCACCCAGAGAAGCCCTTTGTCCAGCGTGTATTCCCTTGTGACACCGGCATTCTCGGTTCCTTCAATCGCACTTTCCTGCAGCATTCTCAGCAATACAGAAAGCTTCATGTTCCGGTAACAGTCCGTATAGGAAGAAAGCACGCGGAATGTCCGCTGTGCTTCTCCTGATCTTACTTCTGGCATTTCCTGATCTCGTCGATGACGTCCTGCACCGTCGATAACTGCATCATGTCTTCATCGGGGATGGACACATTGAAGGCTGCCTCGATCTTGCAGATGATCAGGATGAAGTTCATGGAATCCACACCCAGATCCTTGTTGAGGACGGTATCCTTCTCGAGCTTCAGCCCGGAAAGCTCCGGCTGTGCAGCCACGACGCAGTCCTTGATTGTGGCAATCATTTCTTCATCTGTCATTGTTCTGTATTCTCCTTTTTCAATAACCAGCGCTGCAGCTTGCCCGTGGCAGTGTGCGGCAGCTCTTTCATCACATGTACGGCTGAAATCTGCAGACCCAGCCCGGCCTTCCTGTTGAATTCGTTGATCTTCGGCCACAGATCCTCTTCCAGCTTCTCACCTGCAGTGTATGCGGCAAGTTTTCCGTCTTCCACGACGATCGCTGTTTCTGCCTTGAGTGATTCTGAAAGCGTTCCTTCCCATTCCGGCAGATAGACCTTCTGTCCGTTCGGAAGCACAAGCACATCATTGCGGCGGCCTTTGATTCTCAAAAGACCGTTTTCATCAAGCTCACCGATATCTCCGGTGTTCAGCTCACCGGCATCCAGGACAAGCTCCGTAGCTTCCGGGTTATGGTAGTAGCCCTTCATCATGCAGGGTGTGCGCACAAATACCGTACCGTCTTCTCCGATGCGGATCCTGGTATCCGGGCACAGCTTCATGCCGTAGGGATCTTCCGCATCCACACTGATGGCAAGACCGCTGGCTGTTTCGGTAAGGCCATAGCCGAATGATACCATGATATGCTTCGCTCTTAGAAGCGCCAGAGTCGGCCGGTCGATCGGCGAGGCACCGATCAGGATGGTCCTGAGCTCTGCATTGTACGCATTCATAGCCAGCAGGAACTTCACCAGGGAAGGCACAGCTGTGATGATCGTGGGATGGTAGAAGGAAGGATCCTCTGCCATCTTCCTGAGCCCTCTTCCGATGCATACGGCAGATCCGTTGCACAGAGGCCACAGCAATGTGCATACAAAACCGAATACATGATTCATCGGCAGCACGGCAAGCACTCTGTCTGATGTTCCTGCGGCAAGCATCTGCTGACCGTTCCAGCTGCTTCTCAGAAGTGCTTCCTGGGTAAGGATGACAGCTTTGTTGAAGGAAGTCGTGCCGCTGGTGAAGAAGAGGAGATTTCCCGGTTCATCAGGAGTGCATTCTTCACAGACCGCAAGCCCCGGATTCTTTGGCAGCACCAGGTTCACGCCGGCTGCCTTGATCAGCTCTTCCTGTTTCTGCCTGTTCATGGAAGGGTCGAGCAGAACCGTACGCTTTCCGGCAACGGCAGAGGCGAACATGTCAACGATCCAGTCTACGGAAGGCATGCCCAGGATGCCTGTGCACGTGTATTTCTCCTGCTTCAGTTCGTCACTGCGGGAAAGAATTCTTTCCTGCAGCTGTTCATAGGTTAAAACCGTGTCCCCCTGAATCAACGCAGGCAATGCGCTGTATTGGCTTCCGATTCTCAGAAGCGTTTCCGAAAAGGTTTTTTCCATAGACATTCATCTCCAAAATGTTCAATGTAAGCCTTTACATTTTCCATTGTGAATTTTATAATAATCGCAGTTCATTTGTCTACAGGAGGACACAATTCAATGGATAAGAACAGCAAGATCTGCATCATCGGTGCAGGCCCCGCCGGCTTAAGCGCGGGCATGTATCTCGAGCAGAAGGGGTATGACAACTACACGATTCTTGAACGCAATGATCATGTAGGCGGAAAGTGCAATTCCCCGACGTACAACGGACGCCGCTATGAGATGGGTGCCATCATGGGCGTTCCTTCCTACTATGCAGTGCATGATGTTGAAGAGTTCTGCGGCTTCACACATGACGGACCGAGGCTGAACAGAGACTACAAGGACAAGAACGGAAATGTCATCTATCCGTTTGATCCGAAGAAGAACCCGCTCCAGATTCCGCATCTGCTGAAGATGCGCAGCCAGGTCAAGAAGTTCGGCGAACTGCTTGAGACAAAGTACAAGGGCTATGATGTCAACGGACACCGTGGTGTTGCCCAGGGACGTTATGACGGCTACGCTGTCACACCGGGACGTGAAAAGGTATCCGGCGAGAACCCGAACCTCAAGGATCTCACACTTCCGTTCAAGGATTTCTGCAAGCTCAACGGTGTTGAACTGGTGCAGGATATCTGGATCGGACCGTATACATCCTTCGGATATGGCTACTTTGATGAGATCCCGGCTGCCTATGTGCTGAAGTATCTTGATTTCCAGACAACGATGAACTTCGTCAATGTCAACCTCTGGACATGGAAGGACGGCACACAGTCCATCTGGGAGCGCCTCAATGACAAGCTGAAGAACCATGCAAGACTCAACTCCACGATTTCTTCCGTGGAACGCAAGGACGGCAAGGTCTATGTCACGGTCAACGGACAGGTGGAAGAGTATGACAAGCTGATCGTCACCGCTCCGCTGGCGAAGTTCGGCGATTACGCTGATATCCGTGAAGATGAGAAGAAGTACTTCGACAAGATCGACTATGAGCGCTATGACACCATGGCATTCATGCCTGAGGACGGCAAGGTTCCGGCTACTTCCTACTACATCTTCGAGAACATGACACCGGAGACCATCGGTCATCTCATGGTCTACTACAGAAGATGGAGAGATGATGACAATCAGCCGATTGTCACCTACACGCTCCGCAACCACAAGGATCGTCCGGTTCTGGACTATGAGGCAACCAAGAAGGTTGTCCTGGATGACCTGAAGACGATGAAGAATCCTGCCAAGGAAGTCATCAATGAAGGCGAGTGGTACTACTTCCCGCATGTCTTCTCCGAAGATTACGCTGCCGGCTGGTATGATGATGTCGAAGCGATGCAGGGCAAGTACGATACATTCTATGCAGGCGAAATCATGGCCTTCGGCGACATGGATGAGACTGCAGAGTACTCCAGGGAACTGGTTGACCGTTTCTTCTGATATCCATTGAAACCTCAGGAAGCTGCTGAAACACGCGGCTTCCTTTTCTTGTGCAGACAAAGAAAAGCACACCGCTCTACGGTGTGCATGGAACTTATTTCAGAAGCTTTCTGACCATTGGAAACATGGCATAGTCAGGATTCATCACATCATGTACGGTGATGATCTCATCCGTCAATGGATTCGGGAAGACAAGCTCATATGCCCATAAGCCCATGCCCTTGAAGTCATGGCTCGCCACACCATACAGCGGATCATTGACGATCGGGTGACTGTTGCCGGAAAGATGCACACGGATCTGATGCGTTCTGCCTGTTTCAAGCTGACACCGGATCAGCTCATAGTCCTTCTTCTTGTCCACAACCTCGGCAATGGTCACTGCTTCCTTTCCGGTTTCGGAGAAACGGTACTTTCCGTTCACATGACGGTCCTTGCCGATCTTCTGGTTGTATGTGAACTTCTGCCCCGGATGCGCTCTTCCTGCTGTAATGGCAAGATAATTCCGGTGGATGTCCCTGGCCTCAAGTGCCGCATCATACCATGGCTGAAAGAAGGGGATCTTCACAAACAGAACAAGACCGCTGGTTTCTTCATCCAGACGATGAATGAAGCGTACCGGTGCTTCAATGCCATGATTGATCTGATAGGCTGCAGCCTGTGCGGCAAGACAGCCTGTATCACCCTGCGGTCCATGGACAATGAGACCTGCATCCTTGTGGGCAATATAGACGAAG
>OMUX01000140.1 GCA_900314345.1 uncultured Erysipelotrichaceae bacterium
GTTCCACTCAGCAAGAATGTGTACATAGATCCTGTAACATTGATCCTTTCGCTTGATGAAACAGATGAACGGATTGAGAAGGCTGTTGAAGAATTGATGAGGGATGCATCGTGGTACATGGGCTGAATGTATTCAAAGCTTACTTCGATGATTATGCCGGCCAGTATGTTCTGATCGGCGGTACAGCCTGTTCACTGCTTCTTGGCAAGGAAGGAATCGAATTTCGTACAACTAAGGATCTTGATCTGGTACTGATCATTGAGGCTGTTGATGGGGCTTTTATCAGAAAGTTCCTTTCTTTCATCAAGGACGGGGGATAACACGCACGTTAGTAAAGGTACAGACAAGAATGAGTTTTACCGCTTTACGAATCCCACTGTGAATGATTTTCCAAACATGATTGAGCTGTTCAGCAGGAAGCCGGATTACCTGCGTGAAATTGATACTGCACTTGCACCGGTCCATGTCAGTGATGAGCTTCAGAGTCTGTCCGCAATTCTTCTTGATGATGAGTACTATGATCTTCTTCGTAATAATGCGGCTGTCGTTAATGGTTGCAGTGTTCTGAACCAACCATGCCTGATTCTCTTCAAGATGAAAGCTTGGCTTGATCTGAGCGAAAGAAGGGCAAAAGGTGAAACAGTGGATGCAAAGGATATCCGTAAGCACAGAAATGATGTCTTAAGGCTGACGGCAGGTCTTGAGCCGAAAACATCTTTTCCATTGACAGGGAAAATCCGTGGGGACGCAGAATGCTTTCTTCATGTGCTTGAAAATGATAAAGACAAGATTGTACCGAAGCAGATTGGTCTGCAGGGTGTTTCAACAGATGCTTTGATTGAACGCCTGATAGATTGTTTTTGTCTTTGAAATATGAAGAGAACATACACTTTTGCTTGCTGCGGAGGAAAATAAGCTGGAGTGAATCTTACGCAGGGACTATGAAGAAATGATGCTTCTGCGTATGGTTTATATTCCTGACATAAACTATGACGCTTTGGATGATAATTGCGCAATGTTAGTATCGGGAGAAACGAACCAGACGCTTTCCGGCAATATGGAACATCATTTAATCTGAATGTATGAAACCGCTTTCTTTGGAGGTAGAATAGAAACAGTGATTGGAGAATAACATCATCAATGGAAAACTATGTAATGGCGATTGATCAGGGAACGACCAGTTCCAGGGCGATCCTGTTCAATCATGACAATGAGATCATTGCCAGTGCGCAGAAGGAATTCACGCAGTATTTCAGACATCCCGGATGGGTGGAACATGACGCCAATGAGATCTGGCTGTCTGTGCTTGCCGTGATGGCTTCCTGCATGCAGAAGGCAGGCATCTCACCTAAGCAGGTATGTGCCATCGGCATCACCAACCAGCGTGAGACAACGGTTGTCTGGAACAAGGAGACAGGACTTCCCATCTGCAACGCTGTTGTCTGGCAGTCCAGACAGACAGCAGACATCTGCGATGATCTGAAGGCAAAGGGATACGATGATCTCTTCAAGCAGAAGACCGGATTAAGGATTGATCCTTACTTCTCCGGCACAAAGATCCGCTGGATGCTGGATCATGTGGAAGGAGCACAGAAGCTGGCTGAGGAAGGAAAGCTTCTTGCCGGTACGATTGACAGCTGGCTGATCTGGTGTCTTTCCGGAAACAAGGTCCATGCCACAGACTATTCCAATGCAAGCCGTACACTGCTTTACAACATCTATGAGAAGAAATGGGATGAAGAGCTGTGTGAGATTCTGAATATTCCTGTATGCATGCTGCCGGAAGTGAAGGACAGTTCCGGTGTCTTTGCCACAACCGCACCGTATCACTTCTTCGGCTGTGAAGTACCGATTGCCGGTGTTGCCGGCGACCAGCAGGCAGCTTTGTTCGGACAGAACTGCTTCAATGAAGGTTCCGTAAAGAATACGTATGGAACCGGATGCTTCCTGTTAATGAATACCGGTGAGGAACCAAAGGAAAGCAAGAACGGGCTTGTCACCACCATTGCCTGGGGCCTCAACGGAAAGATCAGCTATGCACTGGAAGGCTCTGTGTTCGTGGCAGGTTCTGCGATTCAGTGGCTGCGTGACAAGATGCAGTTCATGGAACACTCTTCCGACAGTGAGGAGATGGCAGACCATGCCTCAAAGAACAGCGGTGTGATCCTTGTGCCTGCCTTTACAGGACTTGGTGCACCATACTGGGATGACCGGTGCCGTGGAGCATTGTTTGGAATCACCAGAGGAACAACCAGGGAAGACATTACCAAGGCAACCCTGGAATCCCTGGCTTACCAGACAAGGGATGTGCTGGATGCCATGGAACAGGACTGCGGCAAGGATATTACAAGCCTGAGAGTGGACGGCGGTGCCAGTGCAAACAACTACCTCATGCAGTTCCAGGCAGATCTGATTCAGAGTGAAGTTATCAGACCCAGGATCGTGGAGACAACTGCCATGGGTGCCGCACACCTTGCGGGTCTAGCAGTAGGCTTCTGGAAAGACTGTGAGGAACTGAGCCATCTCAGTGAGAAGGGCGATACAGCCTATGAGCCTTCCATGAAGAAGGAACAGGCAGACCATCTCTATGACAGATGGCAGCTTGCTGTTTCTGCCGCAAGGATGTTCCCGAGTGAGGAATGATGCATGAGCAGGATTCAGATTCTCAAGCAGAGCATCACCCACGGCGGCACGGATATCATGGTCAATGCGGCCAACAGTGCCCTGCAGGAAGGCAGCGGTGTCTGCGGTGCGATCTTCCGCGCAGCAGGGGAGGAAGAACTCCAGAAGGCATGCAATGAAATCGGCTACTGCCATAACGGGGATGCCGTGATCACACCTGCCTTCAAGGCCAATGCAAAGTACATCATCCATACCGTAGCACCGATCTGGTATGACGGGAAGCACCATGAACCGCAGGATCTTTATTCCTGCTACAGGGAATCACTGGATCTTGCAAGGGACAGACAGTGCCATTCCATATCCTTTCCGCTGATCTCAGCCGGCATCTTCGGCTATCCGATGGACAAGGCATGGCACAAGGCACTGCAGGCATGCCATGACTGGATGGATGCAAACCCGAACTATGACATGGATATCATCTTCTGCATCCTTGATGACAGGATCATTGCCCAGGGCAGAAAGGAAGCAGGAAATCTCGGGATTTCACTGCATTGACGCAAGGGAAAACAAAGGTATAATACTCGTGTAAATGCGATGAACGGGACACGGTGATCAGCGTACCGATCAAGAGAGGCAGCCGGCTGGTGGAAGGCTGCTGAGGGAACTGAAAGCTACTACCCGCAAGCAGAGTCCGAAAGGAATCTCCGTGCTTCCGCGTTAAGGAAATCAAAGAGTCCATGGAATCCATGGGAAACAAGGTGGTACCGCGCTGTATGGCGTCCTTCGTAGGAGGGACGCTTTTATATGAGTCCCTGTAAAGGAGAAAAGGAAGAATGATCAATTTCAAGGAAGACGAGAACATGAGTGTTCTCAACCACAGCTGTGCACATCTGATGGCACAGGCGGTCAAGCATCTGTATCCGCAGGCCAAGTTCTGGGTAGGACCCGTTGTTGAAGAAGGCTTCTACTACGATATGGATCTTGGCGACGAGGTCATCAGGGACGAGGATCTGGAGAAGATCGAAAAGGAAATGAAGAAGTGTGCCAAGGCTGACAAGCTGATCGTACGTCATGAGATCAGCAAGGAAGAGGCCCTGGAGCAGTTCAAGGATGATCCTTACAAGATCGATCTCATTGAAAGAATGCCGGAAGGCACCAACATCTCCATGTACACGCAGGGCGACTATACCGACCTCTGCCGTGGTCCGCATGTCAAGAGCACCAAGCAGTGCCGCTACTTCAAGCTCCTGAAGCATTCCGGTGCATACTGGAAGGGCGACAAGAACAACAAGGTTCTGCAGAGAGTCTACGGTGTATGCTTCCCGAGTGAGGAAGAACTGAACAACTACCTGGCAGAGCTGGAAGACATGAAGCAGAGAGATCACCGCAAGCTTGGCAAGGATCTGCAGATGTTCATGTTCTCCGACACCGTCGGTGCCGGTCTTCCGATGTGGCTGCCCAATGGCTTCACAGTGAGACGCATCCTTTCCGACTACATCATGGACAAGGAGCTGGACCAGGGCTACATCCATGTAGCAACACCGTCTGTGGCTTCCACAAAGCTCTACAAGATCTCCGGTCATCTTGCCCATTACAAGGATGACATGTTCCCGATCATGGAAAGAGAAGGAGAAGACTTTGTCCTTCGTCCCATGAACTGCCCGGAGCACATGATCATCTACAAGTCCACGCTGCATTCCTACAGGGATCTGCCTGTACGCATTGCCGAGATCGCAAACGACTTCCGCTTTGAGGCATCCGGTGCTTTGACGGGTATTGAAAGAGCACGTGCCTTCACACAGAACGACTCTCATATCTTCTGCCGTCCTGACCAGATCGCATCTGAAATCAAGGATGTCACAAAGCTGATTCTGGATGTATACAAGGACTTCGACTTCAAGGACTATTCCTTCCGTCTGTCCCTGCGTGACAAGAACAACACAGACAAGTACTTCGGCAATGATGAACTCTGGGAGAAGAGTGAAGCAGAGCTCAGGGAAGTGCTCAAGGAGATGGGTGTACCTTACTACGAAGCAGAAGGAGAAGCTGCCTTCTATGGACCGAAGATCGATGTCCAGGTCAAGAGTGTGCTTGGCCATGATGTAACCCTGTCCACCATCCAGCTGGACTACCAGCTGCCGGAGAGATTCGAGCTTGAGTATGTCGACAAGGACGGCACCAAGAAGAGACCTGTCGTCATCCACAGAGCAATCCTGGGTTCTCTGGACAGATTCGTTGCCTTCCTCCTGGAAGAGACCAAGGGCATCCTGCCGCTGTGGCTTGCACCGCAGCAGGTCGTCATCATCCCGGTATCCCCGGAGGCTCATACCGACTATGCCAACGAAGTCCTGAAGCTTCTCAAGAAGAACCATATCCGTGCAACGGTGGATGCACGCAATGAGAAGCTTGGCTACAGAGTCCGTGAAGCACAGACCAAGAAGATCCCGGTAGAGCTTGTGGTAGGTGACGGTGAGATTGCAGACCGTGCAGTCACTGTCAGAAGATACGGCTCCAAGGATGCCGCAAAGATGTCCCTGGATGATTTCCTTGCCATGATCCAGAAGGAAATCGACGAAAAGGTCATCGAACGTCACTAATCAGACAATTCATATGTAATGTCTGGTCCTGTCTTGCCAAAGGCAGGACCTTTTTGTTCCTTTTGACTCCCCGAAAGGGCAGTTCTGGTTATATCTGAAACGTTTCCAGCCTTCGCAAACCCTTTTAACGATCAGCCTTTTATAAATTCATCCTATGTTTCTTCCACTTCTGCAGCATGCATGCATAATTGCTTGAAGTGTTCCACAAAAGTTAAGAAAACATGCTTATTCATGCGGAATTTTCATGTTATGAAATCATTGGGAAACAGGGTACAAGACTTGCATTCTATAGATAAGAAGGATAAAGTAATCTTGAACCAGCTTTTATGTTTTCTGGCAGAAATCATACAACAACCCTGTTAAGGATTGGTTGACTGGGAGGGGAGTCAATATGAAACAGTTCAAGAAGATCATGTCCACGATCGTGGCACTGACGCTGTCCTTCAATGGATTCGCAGCCGTGGATGCAGATGATACATCAGCAGGAGAAACAGCTGAACCTGCACCGGCAGATACTGCTGTGGTGGAAGAAGCACCAGCTGTAGAAGAGCAGCCGGCAGAGCCTGTGATCGTACAGGAAGAAGCTGCACCTGCAGAAGAGCAACAGCCTGCACCTGACGTACAGGTTGAAGAAACACAGGAAAATACAGAACCAGCACAGACTGTTGAGGGACAGTCTGTTGATGATGGAACAGAAGCAGTAACAGTGCCTGCAGAAACGACAGAGACTGCAGTCACTGAAGCAGCCGAATCTGCAGAAAACACTGAATCCGTTGATACACCGGCAGAAGACACTACAGTAGAGAATACTGCTGAACCTGCTGAAAGCCAGAATACTTCTGAAGCAAAGACAGCACCTGACACAGCGTGGGATGATGAAGAAACTACTGGAACAGAGCCGACTTCTACAGTTGAAGTGACAGCGGTGCAAGAAGGAACAGCGGATACTGGAGTTACTGCAGAACCTGAGAGCACAGCAACTGCTGAAACAGCAGCAGCTGAGCCGACTGCTGATCCTTCTGCAGTACCGGCCATGAGGAAGGGACCAAGAAGAAACGTTGCTGATGGTGCCGCAAGCATCAATGGAACACAGTATGAAAATCTGACTACTGCATATGCAGCACTGAAGGAAGGGGAAACGATCGTTCTTCTGAAGGACGGTACCGATGATGAAATTCCGCTGCCGGCTGTAAACTACACACTGGATCTGAACGGCCATTCTTATGGCGGTAATGGTTTCTA
>OMUX01000241.1 GCA_900314345.1 uncultured Erysipelotrichaceae bacterium
AGGATGAAGTTCTGGAAATGAAGTGGCTTTCCCTTTCTGAAGCACAGGCAGTCCTGACATTTCCAAGCGATGCAGAAGTACTGAAGAAGGCATTCCGGTTTCTGAAGCAGCAGGGCGGAAAGGACCTTCTCAAGGAGCACGAATCATGATCAACAGACTGATGAAGACAGAGGAATTCTCCCTTCGTCCTTACAGAAGAGACCTGCCGGAGGCACTCAGGAAAATCACCATGGCAATTCCCGTGCATACGTGGAAACTGTATCAGAACGGCAGGACCTGCGGCATGGCTCAGGTCTATGTCAGTTCAATGCGGCAGTGTGCCATTGTCATCAAGGATCTGAGCACCAGGAAAACGGCACGCATGATCGCAAGGCTCAGTGAACAGGTGACAAAGGAATTCCACCCGGAAAGGATCCTGGTGTATTTCCTGGATCGGGTTCCGTATCATGCCATGAATGAGAATGCCTTCTTTCAGAAGAACCGGTATTTCCAGAAGATCATCGAGCCATGGCGCTATGCAGTAAAGGATGTATGCTTTGATACGGACGGGTTCTTAATCAACCAGGGACTCATGCAGGACATTCCCTTCGGCCTTTTCAATACGAAATCCAAGGGCTGCGGCTGGATTGCCGCATGGAACCTTCTGAAGATCAACGGAAAGGAAATGCGCATGTGGGACTGTGCCAGAGGACTTGGAAGGCTCAATCCCATGGGCGAGGCATTCGGCCAGGACCTTGTGAGTCTGGTGTACTGGTTAAGGAAACAGGGGCTGGATGTGAAGATTGCCGTGGGAAAGAGGGCGTGCATCAAGGCCATGCAGGAAAGCAACAGCGGCATCTTCCTGTATTCCCATGAAAAAGGAAGCCACTACACCTCCTATGAAAAGGTTGGCAAGAACCGGTTCCATTTCTACAATGCAGTCTACGGCACAACAGACTATGAAAGAAGCGCTGAAGTCTTCATGCAGGAACGCACGAAATACTTCAAGCAGGTGCTTCTGTATCTTCGCTGAAACGTTTCCACTATTTCCTTAATTATTGTAAAATAATCCGGTATGCGTAAAAACAGACTGAAAAAAATACTGCAGGTCATGGCAGGCATGCTTTTGGGTTCTTCC
The DNA here is from genome assembly GCA_900314345.1 of uncultured Erysipelotrichaceae bacterium. GTDB lineage: Bacteria > Bacillota_I > Bacilli_A > Erysipelotrichales > Erysipelotrichaceae > Bulleidia. The sequence goes on from OMUX01000241.1 coordinate 1,118, forward strand.
CTGATTTCTCCGGTCAAAGCCCTTGATACAGGATCCGTTGCCCAGGACAGCATGTATCATGTCGTGGACTATGGCGGAAGTGAAGCGGAAGTGGGTGCCTTTGCGGCATGGCAGGAGGCACTGGATGCTTACAATGCTTCGCTGAATGACTATAACAACCTTGGCATTGTATACAACGGAAAGGTGATGCAGGTGGAATACGGCATCGCGCTTTTCACTGTCAGCGATGCCTGCGACTATGGTGTTACGCTGCACTCTGATCCGGATGATACGGAATTCTCCGTCAACGGGTGCTATGGCATTGACGCTGCCTTCCTGACCACCAGCGATGATGGAAACCAGGCAGAGGTCATGATCTCCGGGGCAAGGGCATGGGCAGACCTCAATGACCTGACGATCGTTCCGATTCACAACCTGTACTTCCGTCTCAGCAGCTGGACCGTACAGGAAGGGGAACTGTACCACGAGATCAAGAATGAGATCACGGATGACTATTATGCAAGCATCATTGATGAAGGCATTGCACCAACCCAGCTGGAAGAAGGAAGCAGCTACTACAGCTATGACGGGCATTACTTCTACAGCCAGGATGCCCTCTGGAGCATGCTGGATGATCTCAGGAACAACGTACATGCCAATGCCTTGAACAACGGCGATCCATGGTATGACTACTACCAGTACGTCTCCTCCAGGACCCTGACCACCATATCACTGGAACAGATGGAGAAATACCTGAACGATGAGATGGGCATCACAGGGCCGATCATCCGTTATCAGGACAATGACATTGACAGTGTCGATGACACACTGACAACCTCCCAGTACTATGGAACGATGGAAGCCTTCTATCAGTACCAGTACCAGTATGGTGCCAATGCACTGATGATGCTGGCACTTTCTGAGAACGAAAGCGCCTATGGAAGAAGCTCGCTTTCCTTTACGCGGAACAACCTGTTCGGACATGCGGCATATGACACGGATGAAGAAGCCAATGCAAGCCGCTATCTCAATGTTGCAAACAGCATCTATGCCCATGCAAAGTACTACATATCCGGAAGCTATGCTTCTCCGGTGAAGACACAGTTCCACGGTTCCTTCTTCGGCAACAAGGCCGGCGGAATGAATGTCATGTATTCCACGGATCCCTACTGGGGCGAAAAGGCAGCCAGCTATTACCGGAAGCTGGATGAAGAAAACGGCGGCACGGATCTTAACAGCGCCACGCTTGCCATCCGCACGGAAGTCAATGAAACAAAGGTATATGATGCACCGGAAGGAAACTTCCTGTATGACACCGGAACAGCACCCGACATGGCTTTCACGGTGCTTGGATACAGTGAAGACGGAAACTGGCTGGAGATTCAGTCGGAAGCCACAAGGGATGATGAAGGAAAGGTGGATCTTTCCTATGACTACGACTATTCCAGTGATACCGGCTGGATCAGGACTGCTGATATACAGAAGATCATTGAAGGAAACAACAGCACTGCCGCATCCTATGTCCATGTTACATTCGACGCCGCAGGAGGCACCTTTGCCGGCAATGCAGGCAGTGTTTCCTATGCCATGCCCTCAGGCTATGAAGCAGCCTGCACAACACCATTGAAGGACCATGCCGTATTCACCGGCTGGGACGGGGATACCTCTTCCATTACCGGTGATACCACCTTCACCGCCCAGTACAAGGATGTGGATTCCATCACGCTTTCCTCCATCGGCAAGACAAACTATGAGATCAATGACCGCATTGATCTGACGGGCGTGAAAGTCAGCGTGAAATATGCCGATGGAACAAACGAGGAGGTACAGGCCACAACCTCCATGATCAGCGGCTTTGATCTCTCCCAGCCAGGCAGCCAGGAAGTCACGGTAACCTACGGGGGCTGCAGTGCATCCTATCCGATCAATGTTTCGGAGGAAAAGGATTCCATCCGCGGTCAGATCAAGCAGGAGATCCTTGACATCATTGATGAATATCAGAACTGGGAAGTGATCCTGGGCGAGGACGGGGAAAAGGTCATTGCCCTGAAGCGTGAGATCGATGCCAACATGCAGCCGTACATGACCATTGCCCAGCTGCGCACGTTCTCCAGCATCCTGCGCAAGGCATACAACAACCGGATCCGCTATATCGTTGATGCAAACGGATATGATCTTGGTGTTTCCGGAATGGATACCTCCATCCCGCTGGGAGATTCCCTCAACCGCACCAGATTCACGAAGGATACCTATCGTGTGCGTGTCAATGAAGGCGTGAGTGATGAGGCAGAAGCAGCCATGGCAAAGCAATGCGGCTTCCTTGGCAATACAAAGGATGACAGCTTCACGATCCATCTGCTTCTCAACTACGATGAAACTGAAACCACCGGACCGCTGGTATTCTCCATTTCCAAGCCGGTCGACGCAAAGCCGGGCGATGTTTATACCGTGCTGTACTATGCGGCAGACGGAAGCGTGGAGAAGTGCTATACCAGACAGTCCACCAACAAGATCACCTTCATGGCCAACCAGCCTGGCGAGTTCATGTTGACGAGCATTCCCACCAGTAATGACTACGAAGGTGAAGACCCTGTCGATGCGGTCAGCTATGAGACAAGCTCGTTTGATGTCGACCTGTTTGTTTCAAGATTATCCATCGCAGCCATCTGCTTCTCCGTGTTCCTGGTCCTTCTGATCTTCATCATCCGCAAGGTGAGAAGGAAGAAGAACAAGGTGATTTCCGAACAGATTCATGAGGAAGCCAAGAATACCAGTGAAGACATCGATGTCACCCAGGCCATCCAAATCCTGGATACTAAGGTGATGCATCTGGATGAAATCCAGGATGAAATGACCAGACAGTACGAGATGGAAAAGGAACAG
>OMUX01000141.1 GCA_900314345.1 uncultured Erysipelotrichaceae bacterium
TCATGACTTCATCTTATACTGCAGAATCAGAAAATAACAGAAATCTGATACAGAAAGTAAGAATCTGATATAAATAATCCAGCATGAACATAGAATGAAGATGAAAAGAACGAAGGCATTATCATGAACGATCATCATCTTCAGAAACAGACGGACCTTGTGACCGGAACCGGCATGTGGCACATCGGAGACAATCCTTCCATTGCCGTAAGCGACGGACCAAACGGTCTGCGCAAGCAGAGTGAAGAAGCTGCCACCAACAATGACAGCATCCTTTCGACATGCTATCCGACAGAGGTGACGCTGGCAGACAGCTGGAACACGGAAATGGTTCAGCGCGTGGCTGATGCACTGGCAGAAGAGTGCATCAAGGAGGACGTAAGCATCCTTCTTGGACCAGGTGTGAATATCAAGCGTACACCGCTTGGCGGAAGGAACTTTGAGTATTTCTCTGAGGATCCGTATCTTTCCGGAAAGCTCGGCGCAGCCTATATCCATGCAATTGAAAAACGGAATATCAGAACATCACTCAAGCATTTTGCCGGCAACAGCCAGGAACGCTTCCGCATGACTTACAACAGTGAAATCGATGAAAGGGCCTTGCATGAGATCTATCTGCGGGCATTTGAGATTGCTGTCACGGAAGGGAAGCCTTCCACCGTCATGGCTTCCTATAACCGTCTGAATGGTGTGTATTCCTGCCAGAACCATGTTCTTTTAACGGATATCCTGCGCAGACGCTGGAAGTATGAAGGAGCGGTCATCTCTGACTGGGGTGCATGCACGGATCTTCCTGCCTCCGTCAAGGCAGGCATGGATCTGGAGATGCCTGACTCCAAAGGCTTCCATCGTCCTGATCTGGAACAGGCACTGAATGAGGATACAGATGGAACAATGCACCAGGCACTGGAACGCGCTGCAGGAAATGTGGACAGGCTGATTCAGTCCTCTGAAACAAAGAAGGTTCTGCATGGAACAGACTGTCATGCCATTGCAAGAGAAGCAGCTGTGGACGGTGCGGTGTTATTGAAGAATGAAGGTGCTCTTCCCTTAGAGGAGAATGCAAAGGTATATGCCGCAGGCCCGCTGCTTGAGAAGATGCGGATCCAGGGCGGAGGAAGCAGCCATATTCATATCCGGAAGAATCCGGATATGAAAGCAGCACTGGAAAAGGAATATCCGCTGGTGAAGGAACCAGGGGATGCAGATCTTATTCTCTACTTCGGCGGACTCAGTGAGGAAACGGAAGGGGAAGGATTTGACCGGGAAACACTGGAACTTTCAGAAAAGGAAGTGCGTGATATCCGGAACATGCTGGATACAGGCAGACCAATGGTCTTCATTGCCTTCGGGGGTTCCCCGTTTGTCATTCCATACCGCGATGATATGAAGGCAATCCTGTACATGGGGCTACCAGGTGAGGCGGCAGATGAAGCAGTGATGGAACTCATCAGCGGCAGAACCTCTCCAGGCGGCAGGCTGAGTGAAACATGGCCTTTGTCCCTTGCGGATGTTCCATGCAGAGACTGCTGCCTGAAGGATACCAGGGACATTGAATACAGGGAATCCATCTATGCTGGCTACCGTTACTACGATACGTTCCATGTTCCGGTGCAGTATTCCTTCGGCCATGGCCTCAGCTATACACAGTTCCGGTATACAGACCTGCATTGCAGCAAGAATGAGGTTAGTGCAACCGTTGAAAACACTGGTGCATATGACGGCGCAGAGGTTGTTCAGATCTACATTGAGAATCCACAGTCTGACTATCTCAGGGAGAAGCGGTCCCTGCATGGATTCTGCAAGGTGTTCCTCAGGAAAGGGGAAAAGAAGACCGTCCGGATTGCACTGGATGACAGAGCCTTCCAGATATGGTCTCCTGAGAGAAATGACTACATCACTGTATCCGGTGACTACATCATCGAGGCAGGATCCGGACTGAATGATATCCGCTTAAGACAGCCATTGCATGTGGATGGCGTGCAGTATGAAAGAAACGACAGGGAAATCTGTCCCGCCTGTTTCCGGGAAGGAATGAAGCCTGCGTTTACAGCGGAAGGATTCCGGAAGCTGTATGAGCGGGATGGTCATCAACTGTCTGACTTCACACATCGTGGAAAAGGAAAACTTGACCGTACAGCCTCATTGCGTGAGATGACAAAGACATCTCCATTGGCAGGAATCTTCGTGAAGATTGCCAGGATGGAGATGCACAGGATGTATCCTGGCAAGGATATGAATGATCCGGAAGTGAGAATGACATGGGAAGGACTGATGGATGGAACGATTGATGCCGCTGCGATCCAGAGCGGCGGTGCCATCAGCCAGAACCTGATGCAGGCATTGATTGCAGATGCCAACGGGCATCATGCAAAAGCAATCGGAAAACTGCTTGGTATCGGAAACAGGAATAGAGGAGAAAAGGTATGAAGCTGGACAACAGAACGAAATGGTCTTACTGCATCGGAGCGACAGGCAGGGATGCGGCATATGCACTGGTAAGCATGTATCTGATTCTCTATGTTCAGTATACGGTCAAGCTGACATCGGCACAGTTTGCCGTGATCTCCGCATGCATGGTTGCATGCATGATCTGGGATGCCATCAATGATCCCCTGATGGGCATCATCATAGAGAACAGTCATCTGAAGTGGGGCAAGTACAAGCCATGGATCTTCATGGGCAGTGTGCTGAATGCCATCGTGATTGTATGTTTGTTCACCATCCGTCCTGCAGGCTGGGCATTTGTGGTGTTCTATGGACTCATGTATCTTGCCTGGGGCATGACCTATACCATGAATGACATTTCCTACTGGGGGATGCTGCCATCGCTGTCTTCTGATGCAAGAACAAGGGATACCCTTGTCACGCTGATGTCCGTGTTCATCTGCATCGGTCAGTTCTCTGTTGCGGCAATTGTGCCTACGATCATTGCCGGCAATGCCGTGCAGGCATACAGAACCGTTGCCTTCGTGGTTGCCCTGGCATTTGTTGCCTTCCAGGCACTGACGGCATTCGGTGTCAGGGAACGGGAAAGAACGGATGCAGGTGAGAAGGTAACCCTGAAGAAGATGTTCCGTATCTTCTTCCGGAATGACCAGCTGATGACGGCAGGCATTGCATTCTTCTTCTTCAATGTCGGACAGAATCTCCTGTTGATGTTCGGAGTGAATTTCTTCTATGTGGAGTACGGGTATTCCAAAGGCGGAGACCTTGTGTTCTGGTATACGGTCATGTACGGTCTTGGCACATTGATCTCCCAGGCACTGTTCTCAACACTCACTGCACATATTGCAAAGAAGAAGCTTCTGACGGTATCAACGGTATTGCTGATCGTGTGCTATCTGCTGTTCTTCGGCTATGGCTGGATCACACCAAGGAGTGTAGTTCTGCTCAATGTGCTTGGTGCTCTGATCTTCTTTTTCCAGGGCATCGACAACCTGATTCTGCTGGTGTATGTGAACAACACGATTGAATACGATGAATACCGGTTCCATGAACGTCATGACAGCATCATCTCTGCCGTGCGTTCCTTCGGTGTCAAGCTGGCAGGCGGAGTGGACCAGGGCCTTTCAGCACTGATCCTGATCATGAGCGGTGTGTACAGCATCAGTCAGAAGATCTCCGGCATGGAGACAAGCGTGGACCAGGGAGCCATGACCAAGGCAGAAGTGCTGAGCCAGGCGGATCAGTATCTTTCCACGGTGGAACAATGGCAGCGGCTGGCCTTGAGAGCCGGCATGGTATTGATTCCCATTGCGGCAATCCTTGTGGCATATGTCATGGTCATGAAGAAATACAAGCTGGACGAAAAGGAATACAACAGGATTGTCAGTGAACTGTCACAAAGACAGGAACAATAAAGAAAGCAGGCTGCCAAACGGCAGCCTGTATTACATTACTGGGCTCAATTATTTACCGATGCTCGCAGCTTTTTCCCTGACTGCCTTGTCTGATGCAGAGGCAGCCTGTGCCAGGTCTGTGGCATCATCGATCTCTTCCTGGAATTCTGCAGAGAGGGTGGTGTCATCATCGAGTACCTGCAGGAAGGTGTCATACTTCGCTCTCATGACATCGGCGGCCTTGTCCCATTCCGCATCCAGCTTCTTGCTTAATGCGGAATCATCGAACTCCTTGGCATAGGTTGCATAGTCTTTATAGATCAGTTCATTCTCTTCTGCAGTGAAGAAATCATGCATTGCCTTCTTTGTCTTGGCATTGAGCTTTCCTGCCTTGTCCATCTCTTCCAGCTTCAGAAGCACCGGCAGCATCTTCACCCAGGCTTCATTCTCCTGGCCTGTTGACTTGATGGCATCATTGACTGCTGAGAAGAATGTTCCCATATCCTTGAAGAATCCCATGATATTATTCCTCCTCCATCAGCTTCCTGAACTCTTCACGCGACAACGGTCCGCGCACTCTGTCAATCAGCCTGTTTTCCCAGTTGTCATAGGTGACCTGCATTGCCTTGTACATTTCCATGGATTCCTTTGCCTTTTCCCTGCATTTGTCAGAAAGGGCAGCGTCCTTGTGGGCTGCTGTGGCAAAGGCAAGACCGGCCGCATCCTTCAGGTCATCATATTCCCTGCAGAGCTTGTTGATCTTCTGATACAGTTCAGGGTATTCCTTGTCCGCATCCAGCGGCAGCCGGACTCTCCAGTCAATGTACCGCTCATGTTTGCGGTACATCTCGTCATAGACCTTGAACGTATCCTTTGTTTCATCGGAAAGCTTCTTTCCCTGTTTCTGTGCTTCATTGACCCAGTAGTACACCGGGACCAGAGACTTCATGGCCTGTACGCTCTGCTGTGTTCCTTTGACGATCGTACCGGTCGCATCCAGTATCGCACCCATTATGGTTTCCTCCTTTGATTCCCTTATCTATTACTTTATCAGAAATGCCTGCATGCATAATCTTCATGAAAAGACATCTGGCACGAAGTGCAGATGGATGGCATGAAGTGATTGTCACCAGTTGTTGACCGCATGTTCTGCAAAGGCAGGAACATCAACAACATGCAGTATTCTTCCGTCATCCAGTGTCACTTCACCATTGAACTTCCCGAATACCTGGTGGGTGCAGTTATCAATCATTGCGATCTTGATCTTGGTGATCCGGTCATATTCCGGTGTCATGGTGAGATGACACCTTCCTTCATTGTCTGTCAGCGTCCATGGCTTCATGAAATCTGCTTCATGATGAATGGTCATCTGATCCAGCTTATGCGGTTTGTTCTCATAGAAGAGGATGTTCTCTGTTGCCTGCTCTGTATTGCCAAAACCGCAGCCAAGATTGAACCCCAGCAGCTTTCCATCCACCATACCCTGGCCGTTGGACCAGTACCACTCATTGTGCCATGGCCATACACCTCTGCCCCAGTCCAGGATGGCATAGGCTTCTATACGATCCTTGCCATAATTGACTTGTCTTATTGCATTCCCGTCCATGTATTCCAGCCTTCCTTCCACGGACATGCAGTTCTGTTTGAAGTCGTAGTAGAAGGCATGCGGGTTCTCGTTGAACGGAATGTTGATGATCAGTGAATGATCTGTTTCTGCCTTCAGGATCAGGTCTGTCTTCACATCATCCACCCGCATGGTCAGCTGGCGTTCCATAGCATCACCGGTGAACAATACATCTGCCCGTTTGGAGTGGTATTCCACCACATTCTGCTTTGCGGCACTCTCCGGCATGTGCAGTCTTCCGAAAGGGAAGGGGATCAGCACCGTGACATTCCTGATGAACCTTTTATGCTGTACATCAAACAGCATGATGTTCGCTTCACCCATGTAGGAGGCATGACCGAATGTCAACTGCAGAACCAGCTTTCCTTCGGTATCTTCGATCTGATAGAAATCCCATTCCTTGATCCGGAATGGATTTGCATGAATTGCACTCCGCTTGAATATCTGTGTCTCAACGGTACAGTATCCGGCATTTGGTGTTCCGTCCGGATTCAGTACGGGTTCTGATGCTGTGACAAGTCTCTGCATGATTATGATCATCCCCTTGTATTTCTGCTTTCAGTATAGAACGGAAATCAGGCAGAGACGGAGGAATTGTCTGAGACACGGGGGACTTCATTGTCGCTTTGCAGGAGACCTGTCTGATATGGTTCTGCACTATATTGAAGATGTGAAGAAAAGGAGAGGAACGAAATGAGAACAATACGTGTTACAGGCAAAGGCAATATCAAGGTCAGACCGGATGTCACAAGGGTGAGCATTGAACTGAGCCATACAGACAAGCAGTACAGCGAAGTACTGGAGCGGTCTGTGAAGGATACGGAAGCCATGAAGCAGCTTATTGTGAAGCTTGGCTTTGCAAAGGAGGATCTGAAGACGGTATCCTTTGACATTGAAGAAGAATATGAAAGCTATCAGGACCGGAACAACAACTACAGACAGAGGCTTAAGGGATATACCTACCATCATGAACTGAAGGTGGAGTTTGACAGTGACAATGACCGGCTTGGAAACATTCTGTATGCGCTTGGAACGTCAGAGCTTAAGCCAGAGATTCATCTTTCCTATACAGTGAAGGATCCGGAAGCTGTGAAGAACAAGCTTCTGAAGAAGGCAATAGAGGATGCCAAGGCAAAGGCAGAGATCCTCAGTGCTGCGGCAGGGGTGAAGCTGATTGCCATTGAAAGCATCGACTACAGCTGGGGTGAGATCAGTTTTGAGACACAGCCGATGAACAGGGCACTGAAGATGGATGCATTATGTGAAGCACCTGTGGGTGCACCACTGGACATTGAACCGGAGGATATAGAGTCTTCTGATACAGTAACTGTTGTATGGTCCATTGCATAAAAGGAATATGTGTATGAGAAAAGAGGATTTCATTGGCTTTTATCATGAGTATGATGCCTATGGCTGTTTCAGCAACTGGTATCCTGCACGGTTCGAGTACGGAAGAAATACCTATGCAAGCTCTGAACAGTACATGATGTACCAGAAAATGGCCATCTTTCATCAGTGGGATTCCGCCGCAAAGATCATGAATACTTCCGATCCAGGCGCATGCAAGAAGATCGCGGCACAGCCTTTCCCACAGTTCAATGCAAAACTGTGGGACAAGGTCAGCTATCAGATTGTGAAGCAGGGTGTACGGGCAAAGTTCATTCAGAATCCGGATATTATGAACATCCTTCTTTCCACCAGTGATGCACTGCTTGCGGAGTGTGCACCCAATGACAGAAAATGGGGCATCGGTCTTTCTGTGAATGATCCGGACTGTCTGGATATAAAGAACTGGCAGGGAAAGAACTACCTTGGAAGAATCCTGATGGAAGTCCGGGAGGAATTAAGAACTGCAATGGAATTGTCTCCTGACCATCGGCTTGTCTTTGCCAATGCAATGGATCTGGATCCTATACCCGAATGGAACAGGACGGCAGGCGAACTCCGAATGATTCCGCAGTACTACAATGTAATCCATGCCTACAGTGATACG
>OMUX01000338.1 GCA_900314345.1 uncultured Erysipelotrichaceae bacterium
AAATGGAACTATATTATCCGTCCCAACAAGGACAGATAATTTCATGACAATTCCTTAGCAGCTGCTGTTGCATCTGTATACTTCTTCAGCTCAGCATCTGCAGCATCCTTTGCCTTCTTAGCCGCATCAACTTTTCCCTGCTGTTCAGATACGGCTTTATCAGCATTGTCCTTTTCGGTTTGCGCAGCTGTCTGTGCCTTTTCTGCGGCGTCCTTAACGTCATTTGCCTTCTCAAGATCTGCATATTTAGTCTGCGTTTCTCTATATAGATTATCGTATTCAGTTTGTTTAGCATTTTGTACTTGTAAGGCGTCATTATAAATCTGTTCTGCATTTACAATACTGTTATAGTAGTTGTTGAAACGTGTCTGGTATTCATCCACTGTCATACCATTTCCGCTGTAATCAAACGTGTTCGAGAAAGAAGAATTGTTCCAGAAAGATTTATATGTTGCTTGTGCAAATCCCTGCGCCGTATAGTCTGGACTCACAATATTTTTATAGTGTCCTGTTCCTATTTGGCCGTTTTGATATTGTTCATATCTAACATTTCCCAGAGAAAGGTTCTTAATTAATTCAGGAGTGTTTTTATAAACATAGCGTTCTGACCAATACCATCCATCAAACGGATGATTATCATTTGCTACATTTTCTGCAACATTGAATACTCTTGCATGTCCAGTGTCCTTATCAACGAAATTTGCGTCTAACTGTGCAATTGCCATCAGACTATCCGTGACTGTGTAATCAGTCAGGCTGATATTCTCCAATTGGTTCTCTGTATGCCTTAATTCATTAACATCATCAAGCAAGTCAACAGCAGCCTTCATGTTTTCTAAACTTGCTGAGTTCTTTTCATCATCAGGCTTTACCATTGAAACGAGATTTGCATAGGTTGTTCTTTGCTCTGAAGTACTTCTGAACGGACCATTTGCTGTTCCCTGCAGAATCTTCAATGCATTATCTGAATCAAGTTTCTGAGAAGCGTCGGTAGACTTTGACATTTCTTCAAAGAATCCTAAAGACCCCTTGGCTTTTTTCTCAGCAGCGCTATTTTTTGCTTTCAACTTGCTATCTACATCTTCCTTGGCTTTGTTCAGTTCATTTTCAGCCGTTTTTAATTGAGCGGCAGCTTCCTTATATTCCTTCTGCTTTGCATCAGCTTCTGCAGACGCTGTTGCTGCAGCATCCTTTGCTTGCTGTAAAGCATCAGCCTTTGCAGATGCTGTTGCCTTGAGTTCTTCAAGTTTACTGTTTTCAGCATTGTATGTTGCAGCTGCTGCAGACGCTGCTGCTGAAGGTGATGCTTCTGCAGCCTTTGCTGTATCATATGCTGACTTTTTTTCTGCAGTTGTAGCTGCTGCGGTAGATGCTGTAGCCTGTGCATTGGGGATTACTATTTCATTTTGATTATTAACCTTTGCTTCAGCTGTTGCCTTGGCATCTTTCGCTTCTGCAAGAGCAGTTTCCTTTGCAGCGACATTCTCTTCCAGCTTCTTCTGTGCGTTTGCTACTGCATCATCTGCAGCTTTCTTATTTGCATCTGCAGTTTCTACAGCCTTGTCTGCCTTATCTAATGCATCCTTTGCTGCAGTTGCCTGGGCAGCGGCTTGTTCCTGTGTTGTTTTTGCTTCTTCAGCCGTTTTCTTCTTGGCATCCCTGTCTGCATTCTTCTTTTCGAGATCTGCAGCGGCTGCACTTGCGGATGCCTGTGCATCTGCTACCTTTTTCTCGGCATCAGAAATTTCCTTTTGTGCATCCGGGAATTCCTGGTCAGCTGCGTTCTTGGCTTCTTCTGCAGCAGTCTTCTCATCTGCGGCTGTTGATGCTGCGGCACTGGCCTGTGCATATGCATTGTTCTTTTCGGTATTCGTCTGAACAGCGGCTGTATAATCAGCTGCTGTTGATTCAACAGCTGCAGCTGCATCCTTCTGTTCTTTTTCCAGTTCATCTTCAGCAGCCTTCTTGGCAGCGTCTGCACTTTCAGCCGCAGCACTTGCATCTGCTGATGCCTTCGCCTCAGCTTCCTTTGCTTCGGCTAATGCTTTCTTTGCTGCATCCAGCTCTGCTGCTGCCTTGGCATTTGCCTGAAGTGCTTCTGTATACGCTGTTTCTGAATCATGCTTCGGCTTCAGAATATCTTCTTCTGCATAAGCCGGAGAAGCACTTGTGATGAACATGCCAAAAGACAACATCACTGCTGCGAGTTTTGATGCCAGATTACTCTTTTGTTTCATATAACCCCCCGTTTAACTGTCAGACATGTCGCCAGTCATGCCTGAACTGTTGATTATCATTTCGATTATAACAAGGAAACCGGCTAAAGCACCCTCCAAAACATACATGAAGCGAAAAATATTTATTGATTCCCTGGAACTATCGCTGTTTTGTATCCAAGCCTATGCTTTCCTGCCTGCTTTTCCTACATTTGAAGATATGAATAGCAAAGAAGTAGTGAAAGAAATTTCAAAAATGCAGACTGCTGTCAACGAAAAAAGGAAGATTGGTTCGAGTGTCAGAAGTCCTTTCTTCATATGACATACCATAATTGATTTTGAT
>OMUX01000347.1 GCA_900314345.1 uncultured Erysipelotrichaceae bacterium
CTTGAGAATCTTCTTTCCTTCCACATACCGGTAGACATCAATCGTGGTATGGGTCTTGCGGACAGCTGTTTCTGAAGCAGCGGGTGCTGCTTCCTTTTCAAACGTCCTGAGCACCGTTGATACATCCACAGGCTCCGCCGGATTCAGCACCAGGCTGAAGTCAACGAATGTCTTCTTGATTTCCTCATCCGGAAGACGGGAGGCTCTTTCTTCTTTCAGTTCAGCAAGGTATGCCTTGCGGTTGTTTGTTTCAATGCGCTGTGCCTTGCGGAAGCTGCGGGCATCGCCGCAGTCCTTTTTCTTCTGGCTACTGTTCATTGCTTTCTTCATTCAGATACCTCCTCAGTTCATTCAGACATGCCGTGTACTGATCAATCAGCACCTTGCGGCTTTCATCATTCAACGGCCCGCAGATCTGTTCCCCATAGGCCTTCAGCTGTCTTTCCTTTTCAGAGATCAGTACTTTCCTGATCGCCCCGTCCAGCAGGTTCTGCCGGTAGGGCTGGTGGTATGGCCAGGAATCTGACAGTCTTGCGATCAGGCGTCTCTGTTCATCACTGTCGCAGGCGTCCATCAGTTCTGCCGGTTCACAGGTTCCCTTCCTGCGCCAGGCATCGATCATCAGAAGCGATACCTGGGAGTTCAGGGGATCGTTGAGATACCCAAGCTTTTCCTCAAACCTCTGGCATGCCTGGCGGCTGGCCATGATCATGGCCAGGATCTGCTCTTCCGCTTCCCGTTCCCCGTCCGGCACCTTCACGCTGGTCAGAAGCTGTTCCTGGGTGCTGAAGCCCATCGTTTTGGGACGGTAGTCCAGGGAGAAGCCGGAGCGCTTGGAGAGTTCCTCCGTGAAATGGCGGCGGTCAAACTCATCATTCAGCTGATCGATTTCCGCCTGTGCCTTCTGCACGAAGTCCTTGCGGGAAAGATAGCTGTCCATGTTTGTATGGTGCTCGAGGTAGTTCAGGGCAAATTCCATCCAGGAGATGCGGTTTGATGCAAGCTCCTTCAGTGCCTGTTCACCGCGCTGCCGGATGATCTCATCCGGATCCAGGCCGGTGTCATTGCGGATGATGGAAACCTGGCATCCTTGTGCCATAGCCATCTTTGCGGCACGCCATGTCGCTGCCTGGCCTGGTTCATCACCGTCATAGCAGATGACCAGCTGGGCAGCCAGTGTCTTCAGGATGGAGATCTGATTCTGCGTGCAGCTTGTGCCAAGCGTGCACACGGCATTGTCCATGCCGGCCCTTGCAAAGGCGATGACATCCGTCACACCCTCGCACATGTAGATCATGCCTTCCCGGCGCGCAGCCATGCGGGCACGGTGGGCGTTGTATACGATATCGCTCTTGTGGAACAAAGGCGTATCGTTGGTGTTGACATACTTGGACAGATCCTTGTCCAGGGTGCGGGCGGAGAAGCCGACAGGGTTTCCTTCCTTGTCATGAATCGGGAAGGTAATACGGTTATTGAAGACATCGTGGATGCCGCTCATGCCGGTATTGACGACATTTGCCGCAACCATGTCCTCATCGCTGAAGCCCTTGGCTTTTAAGAACCGGTACAGCTGATCCCCCGGCGGATTGAAGCCGATGGAGAACTTCTGCCTTACCTCTTCATTCAGCCCGCGTTCATCACAGTACTGCCGGAAAGCGGAAGCCTGCTCCGTATTCATCTGATACATCGTGAAGCGGATTGTCTCATCCAGCACCTTATGGAGCCGCGCGATCCTTGGATCCTGCGGTTTTTCCTCCACAGCCGGATGCACGGACAGCGGAATGCCGCTCATGTCAGCGACCCTCTCCACTGCCTCCGGGAAGCTCACATTCTCATAGTTCTGCACGAATGTGAACACATTTCCGCCGGCCCCGCACACGAAGCATTTGTAGATCTGCTTGTCAGGGGAAATGGTCATGGAAGGAGAATGATCATCATGAAACGGGCACAGGCATACATAATCCTTGCCCTTTCTCTGTACCTGCAGGTATTTTCCGATGACGGAGACGATATCCGCCTTGCGGCGGACAGCCTCTACTTCTTCTTCCGGGATTCTTGCCATTTACACCTTTCCAGTTTCAATTCAGAAGCGGATCTCAGCGTTGATCTTGGCGCGTACTTCCTCAACGCTCATTCTCTCCTGCTGCATGGTATCGCGGTCGCGGATGGTAACCGTGCCGTCTTCCATCGTCTGATCATCAACGGTGATGCAGTACGGTGTGCCGATTTCATCCTGACGGCGGTAGCGCTTGCCGATGGAGCCGCTTTCGTCATATTCCGTATTGAAATCAAAGCTCAGGGACTTCATGATCTCCTGTGCCTTCTCACCATGTGCCTTCTTCTTGAGCGGCAGCACAGCTGCCTTGATCGGAGCCAGTACCGGGTTGAAATGCATGACGATGCGCTTGTCACCGTTGTCCAGGACTTCCTCATCATAGGCATCCGTGAAGAACATGAAGAACAGACGTTCAACACCGACAGCCGGTTCAACGACATACGGGATGTACTTCTCGTTGGTTACCGGAT
>OMUX01000081.1 GCA_900314345.1 uncultured Erysipelotrichaceae bacterium
CAGGATCTTCATACAGATGATGGCCATGCCCGATCCTGGTCACACCGAAATCCATTGCATCTCTGACGGTATCCGGGCCCTGTGAATCACCGGCATGGCAGGTCATCGGAAGGTGATACTTCCTGGCTAGATCAAACATGTCGTGATAATCGGAAAGGGGAATGAATCCCTCTGCACCGGCAAGATCAAGACCTACAACACCCTTGCCAAGATACTTCCGGCAGACCTCCACGGTTTCCATATTTTCTTTATAGTTCTTTTCCAGGGAACCCACAGCCATCATGCATGTCAGGAACCCGACCTTGATCTTCACACCTTCTGCGTAAGCCTGTCTTCTTCCTTCCAGCACAGCTTCCACGGCATCCGACTGGCTCATGCCTTTCTGACAATGCAGCTGGGGAGCGAAGCGGATCTCCGTGAGGGCATGCCCCTGTGCATCCAGATCCTCGATCAGTTCCTTTGTGATCCTTGCAAGGCTTTCCCTGTCCTGCATGACAAGCAGGGGCGCGTCAAACATCTTGAGGAATTCATTGACGCTTCTTGCATCGGCACATTTCCGGATGAATGCCTTGTAGTCCTCCAGACTCTCTGCAGGAAGCTTCACTCCCTGTTTCTCTGCAAGCTCCCAGACCGTCTCAAAACGGAAGGAACCATCCAGGTGCAGATGCAGTTCGACAATCGGAAACCTATAGCGTGTATGTTCCATATCCAATGATCCTTTCTGTGATCTATCGCACTCAGAATAGAGCAGGGATGCAGAAACTGTCAAACGCTTGAATAATTTACATTAAGTTTGAATGAAACAAATCACCTGAAATATTCAAACGTGTTATTGAATTGTGTGAAAAACGTTAAACCGGATTGACTTTGAACGTCGAAACTCTTTACGATTAAATCAGTCAGAGGAAACGTGGAAAGCGTTTCCAAAAGGACAATTCCAAAAGGGAGGAATGAAGATGAAGAAGAAGTTTTCAGCAATTCTCCTGTCAGCAGTTCTGCTGGCAGGATGCGGCGGTGCTCCTAGCACTGCAGCAGCAGCTTCCACCGAAGCAGCAGCCTCTGAGGCACCGGCAAGCGCCGCAGCCGTTGAGGAGAACACCGAAGGAAAGGTTTACAACGTTGCATATCTGGTCAACGGAAACCTCGGTGACAAGTCGTTCTTCGATTCTGCAGATGCAGGTCTGGAACAGCTGAAGTCTGACGGACGCATTACACTGACAACCATTGAAATGGGCGGCACAGACGAAGACAAGCCGAAGTGGCTCGACACACTGTATGAAGTCACAGACTCCGGTGAGTACGATGTCATTGTCGTCGGTACCTATCAGATGCCTGACTACCTGAAGGAAGTCGCCGAGAAGTATCCGGATCAGAAGTTCGTCATCTTCGATGATGATACTTATGCAGGACAGGATGCAAACGTCTGCAACATCGTTTACAAGCAGAACGAGCTGGGCTACATCATCGGTACATTCGCAGCCTGCACAACACTGGATACATCCCTCGGGCACATCAATGAGGACAAGGTCATCGGCTTCGTCGGCGGCTATGATTCCCCGGTTATCAACGACTTCCTGTACGGCTACATCGAAGGCGCACAGGCTGTCGATCCTGACATCAAGGTTGACACCCGCTATACATCCGACTATGTCGATACCGCAAAGGCTAAGGAATACGGCTACTCCATGATCAACGACTCCAAGTGCGATGTCATCTGGGGCGTTGCAGGAAACGCAGGAAACGGTGCTGCTGAAGCAATTCTGGAAAGCGGCAATGCATGGTTCATCGGTGTCGACTCCGATCAGGAGCTCACACTCTCCTCTGATCTGGCTGCCATCACTCTGACATCCGGACTCAAGAACGTCGGCAATTCCCTGATCTGGTTCTTCGATGAGCTCGATGCAGGCAAGTCCCACTATGGTGAGAGAGTTGCCCTTGGTCTCAACGAAGGCGGCGTCGGTGTCGTTACCGACAAGAACTTCACGAAGTATGCAAGCGATGACACAAAGGCCAAGGTACAGGCTGCCATCGACGGCATCTCCGACGGCTCCATCACAGTCGATTCCGCTCTGAGCGATGACGGAAACACAAAGGCTCAGGCTCTGCGTGACTCCGTACAGCCGGGCAAATAATTGATCGGACAAACGGTTTAGACCAACAACAAGGGGACTGTTTCAGTCCCCTTGCTTCTTAGAAAAGGAGACGATGTATGAGTGAAGAATTTGCCATACAGATGAAGAAGATCACGAAGATCTATCCCAATGGTGTAGTGGCGAATCACGATGTTGACTTCGACGTGCGTAAAGGGGAAATCCATGCGCTCATGGGTGAAAACGGCGCCGGCAAGTCCACATTGATGAAGATGCTCTTCGGCATCGAACAGCCGACAAGCGGCGAGATCTATGTCAACGGAGAAAAGGTGAACCTCACTTCTCCATCCGCTGCCATTGCCAAGGGCATCGGCATGGTCCACCAGCACTTCATGCTGGTGCCAAGCCTCACCGTAGCTGAAAACATGGTGCTTGGCATGGCCCCGACGAAATCCGGCCTCATTGATATGAAGAAGGCTGTGGAGATCACCGAGGAGTATTCAAAGAAATATAATCTGGAAGTGGATCCTCATGCCCAGGTCAGAGACATTCCTGTCGGCATGAAGCAGAAGGTCGAGATCCTCAAGGCACTGGTCAGAGGTGCAAGGATCCTGATTCTTGATGAACCGACGGCTGTGCTTACTACACAGGAGACAAGGGAACTGTTCCATGAGCTGAACAATCTGAAGAAGCAGGGCTTCACCATTGTCTTCATTTCCCACAAGCTCGACGAAATCATGGAGATCACGGACCGCATGACAATCCTCAGAGGCGGCCGCTCCATGGGTGTGTACAACACGAAGGATGAAGATCCGGAATCCATTTCCCGTCTGATGGTCGGCCGTGATGTCGTCCTGAAGGTGGAAAAGGCAAAGGCAAAGCCAGGCGATACCGTGCTCAAGGTACGCGATCTGGAATATGTCAACGACTGGGGCAAGAAGATGCTCGACAAGATCTCCTTCTCCGTCAGGAAGGGCGAGATCCTGGGAATTGCCGGTGTAGAAGGAAACGGACAGAAGGAACTGGTTGACATGCTGTTCGGCTTCAACAAACCCAATGCCGGAACCATCGAAGTCAATGGTAAAAACATCATCGGCATGAAGCAGCGTCAGCTGCGTGAACAGCACATTGCCCTGGTGCCGGAAGACAGAATGCTTTATGGCATTGCCGGAAAGGCAAGCATTGAGGAAAACCTCATCTCCGACCGTGTCGGTGAGAAGAAGTACAACAAGGGATGCCTGTTTGACATGAAGGCCATTCATGATGATGCCGATGAACTGATCAAGCAGTACACCGTACTGTGCAAGAACAGACAGCAGCCGGTCGGAAACCTCTCCGGAGGAAACATCCAGAAGGTTGTCGTCGCCCGTGAGTTCTCCAACGATCCGTATCTGATCATCGCCGACCAGCCGACCAGAGGCATCGATGTCGGTGCCACGGAATTCATCCGCAAGAAGCTGGTTGAGCTTTCCCGCTCCGGCATTGCCGTGCTTCTGGTCAGTGCCGATCTCAATGAGGTCATGGAGCTGTCTGACAGCCTGATCATCATGTACGGCGGAAAGATCAGTGCATACTTCGAGGATACCAGCGAGCTGACCGATGATTTTATGGGCAAGTACATGCTCGGTATCGAACACCAGACACCGGAGGAAATACGGAGGGTTTGCCATGAGTAAGAAGAATGCAACGAAATTTACGTTATTGCGTGCAATGGCAGCACTGGGCATCGCCCTGCTGGTTGCCTTTGTGCTGATCATTCTTTCCTCAACGGAACCAACGATCGGCGGCAAGTTCGCCAATGCCATGAGCGCCATGCGCCAGGTCATTGTCACACCGCTGTTCCGCAACAACGGAAGCTTCAACACGAAATCATTCTGCGATATCCTGGCCGGCATGATCCCGATCATGTTCACAGGTCTTGCCACATGCGTCATGTTCTCGGCTGACCAGTTCAACCTGGGTGCTGAGGGCGGCATCATGCTTGGCGCATTCATCACAA
Organism: uncultured Erysipelotrichaceae bacterium; assembly: GCA_900314345.1. Classification (GTDB taxonomy): domain Bacteria; phylum Bacillota_I; class Bacilli_A; order Erysipelotrichales; family Erysipelotrichaceae; genus Bulleidia. The sequence goes on from OMUX01000081.1 coordinate 4,090, forward strand.
GCCTTGTGGCAGTCTATGTTCCGATGAAGGGAGCGCTGCTGCCGATTGTGGCCATCCTGGCCGGTGCCCTTGTCACCGCAGCCGTCATGTTCATCCCGGCAATCCTGAAGGCAAGACTTGGCGTATCGGAAATGGTCTGCTCCCTGATGCTGAACTATATCATCCAGTATCTGATCAACTATTCCATGAATACGTATTATGCCGATACCTCCAAGGGTTCCATCCAGACGTTCCCGTATCAGGCAAACGCACACCTGCCGCAGCTGGTCAACAATGGATCCCGTCTTTCCATCGGCTTCATCATTGCCATCATCTGCGTCATCCTGGTATGGCTGTTCATGTACCGCACCAAGTGGGGCTATGCCATCCGCATGTGCGGCATCAACCAGCCGTTTGCCATGTATTCCGGACTCAATGTCGCAGCTACCATCATCCTCTGCCAGGTGCTCGGCGGCGTCCTTGCCGGTGCCGGCGGCGGTATTGAAACCCTTGGCCGCTATGATTACTACAACTGGTCCGCACTGCCGGGCTATGGATGGACCGGCATCACCGTTGCCATCCTCGCCGGAAACAATCCGGCAAGCGTTCCGCTGGCAGCCTTCTTCATGTCCTATCTCACCAAGGGATGCTCACTGATGGCTACCTACGCAAACGTTCCGGCACAGCTCATTGATATCATCCAGGGCTGCATCTTCCTCTTCTTCGCAGCAGATCACTTCTTAGCCGGCTATCGTCAGAAGCTGGTCGTCCGCTCTGCCCAGGAAGAGATGCAGGCCAAGGTTCAGGCAGAAGGAGGAAACAAGTGATATGGTAACGATCTTTACAACGGATTTCTTCTTCTCCATCTTCCGTATCGCAACCCCGATCCTGCTGGCGACACTGGCTGCCGTCATCGGTGAAAAGGGCGGTGTCTCCAACATCGGTCTTGACGGCATCATGATGATGTCCGCATTGTTCGGTTCCCTGACTGCCTACTGGACTGGATCCTGGGCTGCAGGTCTTCTGGTCGCAGTCATCGTCGGAGTTCTTGAAGCGCTGTTAATGGGATACTTTGCCTTCAAGCTCGGCACGAACATCATCCTTGCCGGCACTGCCATCAACATGGTGGGATCCGGCGGAACCCTGTTCCTTGTCAAGGTCATCACCAATGCAACAACAGGCAAGGCCCTGGCTTCCACAACAGGTCTCATCACCAAGAGCCTGCAGATGCCGACCTGGAACATTCCGCTCATCCAGAATATTCCTGTCATTGGCAAGGTCATCTCCGGACACTGCTTCCTGACGTATGTGGCATTCCTGCTGGTATGGCTGACATGGGTGTTCCTTTACAGGACACCGCTTGGCATGAACATCCGCTCCGTTGGTGAAAACCCGGATGCTGCACAGTCTGTCGGTATTTCACCGCTGAAGATCCGCTACATCACCATCGGCATCACAGGTCTGTTTGCCGGACTTGCAGGTGCATATATGTCCATGTACTACGCAATGGGCTGGTCTCAGGATATGACTGCAGGAC
>OMUX01000006.1 GCA_900314345.1 uncultured Erysipelotrichaceae bacterium
CTTGGAAGGGAAGGCAGGCTGAAGGAAACAAAGGCCTTGATCCAGAACAGTCCGGTGGATGTGGAGGTGTTCATCCATGGCGGAATGTGTGTCAACTACAGCGGACGCTGTACCTTGAGCAACCGCATGACACTGCGTGATGCAAACCGCGGGGGTTGTGCACAGAGCTGCCGGTGGTCCTATGCCCTGTATGAAGATGACCGTGAAGTATCAAAGGACCATCCGTTCTGTACCATGGGCAGCCGGGACCTATGTGCCGCATCCATTCTTCCTGATCTCATGGAGGCAGGGGCTGCCTCCCTCAAGATTGAAGGACGCATGAAGACGGAATACTATGTGGCATCCATTGTCAGCGCCTACCGTCATCTGATTGATGAACTGTATGAAAATGACGGACCGCTTTCCAGGGAACGCATGGATTACAACATCCATGAGATCATGAAAGGTGAAAACAGGGAAACCTGCACCGGCTTCTATGAAGGAACGGCAGGGGTGGAAAGCATCATTGCCCATGAAAACAACAATGACCATGTCAACCATGGCTTCCTGGCTACGGTAAAGGACTATGACAAGGAAAACGGCCTTGCCCTGATTGAGACAAGGAATCCGTTCTGTGTCCATGATTCCTTTGAAGTCATGGAGCCAGGAGTGAACAACCGGATCTTTGAACTGGAATGGATGAAGAAGGAAGACGGCACATACCTTGACCGCAGCAAAACCCCGATGGCCTTGCTGTGGATTCCGGTGCCTTTCGAAGTGAAGAAGGACGATATCCTCAGGAGTGCAGACACATGATTCTGGAAGGAAATGTCAGTGTCAAGGCAGCGATGCTCGGCGGGAAAAGAACCGTAGAGGAAATCCTCATTGACACAAGGAAACATGACAAGGACACAAACTTCATTCACCGCAAGGCAGAGGAACTGCATATCCCGGTGAAGGAAGCTGACCGCAGTGAGATCGATGCCATGGCATCCGGCAGAACCCATGGCGGTGTCATTGCCAGGGCAGGGCAAAGAACATACCAGGACCTGGATGAGTGTCTTGCTGCAGAGAATCCTTTTCTGGTGCTTCTCGAAGGGGTGGAGGATCCTTTCAATGCCGGCTATGTGATGCGCTCTCTGTACAGCGCAGGGTGCGATGGTCTCATCATGAGACCCAGGGACTGGAAGGAATCCGGGTCTGTGATCGTGAAAAGCTCGGCCGGTGCCAGTGAGTACCTGAATGTGATTCAGATGGATCCGGAAGAGGCAGTCAGCGCCTGCAGGGAAAAGGGACTCTATGTCTTTGCGGCGATGCGCAGGGATGCCATCCCGTACTTCCAGGCAGACTTCACAAAACCGCTGCTTCTGTGCATCGGCGGAGAAATGCGGGGCCTTTCCTCAGGTGTTCTGAAGCTCGTGGATCAGAATATCTACATTCCTTATGCCAATGACTTCCGCAATGCATTGAATGCGGCAGGGGCAAGTGCTGCCCTGGGCTTTGAAGTACTGCGTCAGCGCTCTTTTCAATGAAAATTTCCGTGGTAGAATGAAACAGGCTTTGTAAGAAGGAGGATGCCTTGATGAAAGAATCCCATTATTTTCACGATGATACCGTAATCCTGAACTATTCCAAGCAGTACTTCCGTTCAGCACTGGAACTGCTGTCTTCCGAAGGCTTCCGTGATTTCCTTGGTCTGTATCTTCCGGACCTGAAGGAAAACCACTATCAGCTGTATACGTGGCTTCATGGCAGGAAGAAGACAGACCTGGAGCTTGAGGATGAGATCATCAAGGTCGTCAAGTACCTGCTTGTCGTGGAACCTTCCGAGATCAAGGATGATCTTCTCGAAAACCGTGCAGACTTCCTGCTTGCCATTGAGGAAGCCTACAACTTCTGGAGAAAGATGCAGCGTGTTTCCTTCCTGTATACACACAATGAGGAAGGCTATCAGCTGCAGAACTTCATCGAGGCAGACAACAATATGAATGCCCTGGTGCTGGACCTCTACCGCACGATTGAAGAGAAGCTGCAGGGCGCTCCAAACAAGGTGTACCGTCAGCTCCATGCCGGAACGAATGCTTCACTGCTGCTGCAGTACTATGACTGGGATACACCGGAAGAGTATCAGAAGCTTGCCGGCATTCCGTTTGTCAATGAGGCAATGATCCGCACGCCTTTGATCCTGCATCCGCATTCCAGCAAGCGCACCAATGTCTTCAAGGAGACAGACCATAACCCGGTGGATGACTTCCCCGGGGACCCGGATGAGGAATGGATCTGCTTCCCGGCCAAGATCGGCTCCCTGCTGATCTTCGCTTATTTCCACCGGAACTACATCAGCTCCTGTGTGGGCATGGCAAACCTGTTTGAGCTTGCAAGCCCGGCGGATGCCAAGGGAAAGAGACCGGATGCCATCGAGCTGTTCGGTGTGGAGGATGGCACAAAGGATACGACATTCTTCCATGACAAGAAGAACAATATCTGGGTCGGCAAGGTAAGTGCTGCTCCGGAGATTGATTATTTTGGCTATACGAAGAAGTCATTGTTAACACTGCATAACCTGGCCATGATTGAAAGAGGATGGCTGCCGATCCACGGCGCCATGGTCAACATCTATCTCAAGGACGGACGCAAGAAGGGACTCATGTTCATGGGCGACTCCGGTGCCGGAAAGTCCGAGACGCTGGAAGCACTGTCCACCATGGCTTCCGATCTCATTGACCATCAGGAGACCGTCTTTGATGACATGGGCTCCCTGCATATCGATGAAAACGGACGGATCCGTGCCCAGGGCACGGAGATCGGTGCCTTTGTGAGACTCGATGATCTGGACAAGGGAACTGCATACCGCGACATGGACCGTTCCATCTTCTTCAACCCGGAAAAGGCCAACGCAAGAGTTGTGGTACCGGCAAGCCCGTACTATGTGGTGACCCATGATCAGGAAGTGGACTGCTTCCTGTATGCCAACAACTACACCGACAAAAGAGGCATGCACCTGTTCAGCAGCAGGGAAGAGGCAGAACCGGTGTTCATTGAAGGAAAGCGTTTTGCTTTAGGCACAACACAGGAGAAGGGACTTTCCACCACATTCTTCGCCAATCCGTTCGGCCCGATGCAGAAGCAGGCTGAGACAAAGGTACTGATCGACAGAATCTTCGACAAGCTGTTTGAAGAGAACATCCCGGTCGGTGAGATCTATACCTGCCTTGGTCTTCCGAACAAAGGCGACCATGGCATCACGAAGGCTGCGGAAGCCCTCATGAACTTTGCAATCCTGGGCAAGGCAGAGGAATCAGACAAGTGATTTTGAGAGAGGCAGAGCAATCTGCTTTTCTTATGCCTGCAAGTTTGATATAACTAACTGAGATGAACAACGATATGCTTAACGGACTTCTGCTTCCGTTTCTGGGAACAACGGCAGGTTCTGCCTGTGTGTTCTTCATGAAGGCGAAGCTGAACGAGAACATTGAGAAGATCCTGACCGGTTTTGCGGCAGGGGTGATGGTGGCTGCGAGCATCTGGTCCTTGCTGATTCCGGCAATGGGGGAAAGCAGTGCCATGGGCAGGCTTGCCTTTCTTCCTGCAGCGGCCGGCTATGTGCTTGGCACATTGTTTCTGCTTGTGCTGGACGAGATCATTCCCCATCTGCATCGCTTCAGCGATACCCCGGAGGGAAGGAAGAGCAGCCTGGCAAGAACAACGATGATGGTGCTGGCAGTTGCCCTGCACAACATTCCGGAAGGCATGGCAACCGGCATTGTGCTGGCAGGCACTTTGAGTACTGAGACAGGCATTACAGCAGGTTCTGCCATGGCCATGTCCCTGGGAATTGCCATTCAGAACTTTCCGGAAGGAGCGATCATCTCCATGCCGCTCAAGGCGGAAGGAGAAAGCAAGGGAAAGGCATTCCTGCTTGGCACATTGTCCGGGGCAGTGGAACCGCTGGCCGGAGTGATCACGATTCTGCTTGCCGAACACATCCTTCCTGCCATGCCGTATCTTCTTTCATTTGCGGCAGGTGCCATGATGTATGTGGTAGTGGAGGAACTGATTCCTGAAATGTCGCAGGGCATTCATTCCAACAAGGCCACGATCGCCTTCATGAGCGGTTTTGTGCTGATGATGGCGGGGGATACGGCACTAGGATGAAAAAACTCATTCTGTGGTATTTGCAACGGAACAGAACAAGAAGTTATGCTACATTAACTGCGTAAGGAAAGAAGGCTTTGCATGAATAAGCTTGCAGTCAAGCGTGTCTATGACGCATATGAAGAAACAGACGGGTACAGGATCCTGGTGGACCGTCTGTGGCCAAGAGGCATTAAGAAGGAAAATGCACATCTGGATGCCTGGAACAAGGACATTGCACCATCGCATGAATTACGGAAATGGTATGGCCATGATCCGGAGAAATATGCAGCGTTTGCAGGAAAATATACCGAAGAGCTGAACGAGAATGAAGAAGCTTCGGCATTTGCACAGCAGGTACAGCAGCTTCTCAAGGAAGGCAATGTCACATTGCTGTACAGTGCAAAGACCAAGGAAAACAACGCTGCTGTGCTGGCACAGTGGCTCATGGAGAAGAAGGAGAAATAACACATGTCAAAGGAAATTGATCTCAACAAGACCGTTGCCGAACTGGTCAAGGAGTATCCGGAAGTCAAGGAGGTCATGATTCAGCTTGGCTTCAAGGATCTTGCAAACCCTGTTGCCCTGCAGATCATGGGCAGGAAGGTCACCATCCCGCAGGGTGCAGCCATGAAAGGTATTCCCATGGAACGCATTGTCCTTTCCTTTGAAGCCCATGGCTTCACAGTAAAGGGACAGGAGCCTTCTGTTTCCGAAACACCGGCTCAGCCGCAGATGCACCGTGTTCGTCTTTCGGCAGGTCCGCAGATGTCAGAAGGCGCAAAGAAGCTTTCTGTCTATCTGGAGCGTCTCAACAACGGCGAGAGTGTGGACGATGTCCGGGATGACTTTGCAAAGGAATTCGATACCGTTCCGGTCAATGACATCATGCAGGCAGAACAGCAGCTCATCAACACCGGTGCTGACCCCAGGAAGCTCAAGAACCTGTGCGACCTGCACAGCACATTGTTCCATGGACGCTCTGAGGATACGATCATCAACGAGGAAAGCCGGATCGAGAAGATCGACCTGACAAAGATTCCCGTGGGACATCCGGTACGGTATTTCATTCAGGAGAATACCGGGCTGACAGAATTACTGGATGAAGTGAATGCCGCTGCTGAGGGAGATGATTCCTTCCGTCTCATGAAGGATCTCAACATGCTCAGGAAGATCCGCACCTACTATGGCAAGAAGGAGGAACTCCTGATGCCGGTGCTGGAAAGAGACGGTGTCACAGGTCCTGCCCAGGTCATGTGGGCAGTGGATGATGAAATGAAGAACCAGGTCGGTGCCCTGGTCAGACAGCTGCAGGAGGAAGGCATGGAGAAGACCGTGCCGGGTGTCAGGGCACTGATCCAGCGCATGAAGGAAATGCAGTACAAGGATGAGAACATCCTGCTGCCAAGCTGCCTGGATCACTTCACCAAGGAAGAATGGTATGCCGTGTACCGGGATACCTATGAAATGGGACCGGTCTTCATCAGCATCATTCCTGACTGGCCGGAGGCAGATGAATACTGGAAACAGGCAAAGGCAAAGGAAGAAAAGGGACTGGAGGAAGGTACGGTCCGCTTCCATGGCGACGGTGTGACAAGCCCTGCAGGAACATTGACCGTCAAACAGCTCAAGGCTATGCTCAAGGTACTGCCGGTGGATATCACATTCATCGATGATGAAGAAACAAACCGCTTCTACAAGAACACCGACAGGGTCTTCTCAAGACCGCAGTCCACGCTGGACCAGAAGACGTTCTACTGCCATCCGCCGGTCATCCGCACAGTCGTGGACAAGCTGATTGATGACTTCAGAAACGGCAGGAAGGATTCCTTTGAACGCTATATCCCAAGTGAAAGAAGACCGGTCAGGATCCTGTATCTTGCCGTGCGGGATGAGGAAGGAAACTACATCGGCACCGTCGAAGTTGTTCAGGATCTGACGAAGATCCGTGATGCACTGAACATCGGCCCGAGCCGCCTGAAGCCGCAGCAGTACTGATGAAAAAGCTTCTGCATTGTTCCATGAAGGAATGAGCAGAAGCTTTTTTTAGCGGAGGATCCTGAAATGATTCTTCCTGTAGCGGATGATGCCTTCTTCCTGCATGGCGGAAAGCTCCTTGGAAAGAGCACTTCTGTCAATGCAGAGATAGTCCGCCAGTTCCTGCCTTTTGAAAGGAATGTCAAACTCCTTCTTTCCGGACTGCAGGGCACAGGTGCTGAGGTATGAGAGTACTTTCTCACGGATGGTGCGCTGGCTTGTATGCAGGGATCTTGTGGTCAGGGAAAGGTTCATGGACATCGAAATCTTCAGAAGGTTGCTGGAAAGCTCATGCACGGCGTTCTGTTTTTTGACTTCATCCGGAAGGTTTCCGATCTGCAGATACAGGACATCACAGTCCGTTTCAGCACGTACATCCACAAGGATTTTCGTTCCGCCCATCATGGCAAACACTTCCCCGAAGAAACCATGTTCACTGACCTTGTTGAGGATGGTCCTGTTTCCCCAGAGATCATTGAATTCAACAAATACAGATCCTTTCAGCACAACACCAAGCCTGTCGGTCGTATCACCGGCATGCAGGAGGATCTCATCCTTTGCATAGTGTTTCTCATAGCCGTTGAGCAATGTGATGAGTTCTTCGATTTCTTCATCCTGCATGCCATGGAACAGGGAGACTGCCTTCAGCTGCTGCGGAGTCACTGTGTGTTCTCCTCCCTGGCATCCATCCACTTGAAGAACGATGCACCGATGATGATGGCATAGCCAAGAAAGCTCATGGCATCCGGCACTTCACGCAGGAACAGCCAGCCGATGACTGCCGCGAACAATACCTGGGAATAATTGAAGACGGAGACATCCTTGGCCGGTGCATACCGGTAGGCTGCGGTTACGGCAAACTGGGCAGCAGCTGCGGAGGCCCCCGCAAGGAAAAGGCTGAGCAGCTGGCTTCCTGTCATTGCCCGGTAGTCAAACAGGAGCGAAGGCAGCGTGCAGAGGCAGGAGAACAGCGAGAAACAGAAGACGATGACCTTTCCGTCTTCTCCGTTTGTGGTGATTTCCCTTAAGAAGGTATAGGCTGTGCCGGCAGAGAACCCGCTGAAGAGACCGACAAAGGCAGGAAAGCTTGCCAGGCCTGCGGAAGGCCGGACGATGCATACAACACCGAGGAAGGCAATGGCGGTCAGAATAACATCCTTCTCTGAAGGATATTCCTTCAGGACGGGGATGGACATGAGGATGGCAAAGAAGGGAGACATCTTGTTGAGCATGTTGGCATCTGCCAGAACCATATGATCCACAGCCCAGAAATTTGCCAGGAGCCCTGCCGTGCCGAAAGCACACCGGGCAAGAAGACCTGCACCGTTTCCTTTCTTCCAGCGGATGGACTGCCGGGATGACAGCAGGGAGGCAGCTGAGATGATCAAGGCAACGAAATTGCGGAAGAAGGCTTTCTGCATGACCGGAAGATTTCCGGACTGACGTATGAAGAAGCTCATCAGTGCAAAGCCAAGGCAGGAGATCAATGTATAGAAGACCGCCTTGTGAAAACTGTATTCCTGCTTCATGCTTTCCTCCCTCTGATGGTGGTATTGTAGCACCAGATGAAAAATATGATGTCTGTCAAGTAAAAAAGCTTGACAGGCATATAGCCGGGCGGTAGGATAACAACTGTTCGTTAGGAGGAACATGAATTATGGCAGTAAAACTGAGACTGACAAGAATGGGTGCCAAGAAGGCTCCGAGATACCGTATCGTTGCGGCTGACAGCCGTTTTGCAAGAGACGGACGTGTCATCGAGACCATCGGCTACTACGATCCGACCACAGAGCCGGAAACTGTAAAGGTTGACGCTGAAAAGGCTGTTGACTGGATGAACAAGGGCGCACAGCCGTCTGATACCGTCCGCAACATCCTTTCCCGCCAGGGCATCATGAAGCAGTTCCATGATGCAAAGGCAGCTAAGAAAGCCGCAAAGAAGTAATCCGTCATGGCTGAGCTGGATAAGGTACTGTACGACCTGGTCGAGCCCATGGTCGACGACAAGGACAGCCTGCGTGTGGAAGAGGTTTCCGATCCGGATGACAGGGAAGTCGTTCTGAAGGTACATGCAAAGAACGATGACATTGCCAGACTCATCGGCCGCAAGGGCAGCATGGCATCAGCTCTGCGACAGGTGATGTCCGTTGCTTCACACACGGAAAACAAGAAGGTTTCCATCAAGTTTGAAGAAGAATGACAAGAAGGGGATGCACAATGCATCCTTTTCTGACTGCAGGAGGAAGGCATGGAATACATTGAGATCGGAAAGGCTGTGAATACCCATGGCCTCAAGGGTGAACTGAAGATTGAAAGCTGGTCTGACTTTGACGAGATCCGCTATCAGAAGGGCAATACGGTCTATCTGCACAAGGATCAGGAATATATTCCCGTGAAGGTGCACAGCTTCCGTGTCCACAAGGGGTATTCCCTGGTTTCCTTTGAAGGCTATGAAGATATCAATCTGATTGAGCAGTACAAGGGATATACCGTATGCATGTCAAAGGAGGAACGCCATCCGCTTCCGGAAGGAGAGTACTATGCCGATGAACTCAACGGTTTTGCCGTTGTGGATGAAGACGGAAAAGTGCTTGGAACTTTGGTTGATGTGGAAGGCACCAGCGGTGCCCAGAACAACTTCCGTGTGCAGACGCCTGAAAAAAGGCAGTTCCTTGTGCCCAATGTTCCGGAATTCATCAAAAGCATTGACACAGAGGAAAAGAGGATCACCATCCATGTAGAGGAAGGCCTTTTATGAGGATCACGGTCCTGACACTGTTTCCTGAGATGTATGAAAGCTTCCTGCATGCCTCCATTGTCGGCCGCTCCATTGAACGTGGCATCGTCTCCGTGGATTTCGTGCAGATCCGTGACTTTGCCCATGACCGGTACCGCCATGTGGATGACAGTCCTTTTGGCGGTGGGGCAGGGATGGTCATGAAATGCCAGCCGGTGCTCGATGCCATTGATTCCGTGAGAACAGAGCAGTCTCATGTTGTCCTCATGAGTCCAAGAGGCACACAGTACACCCAGAAGAAGGCACATGAGTTTTCTGAAAAGGAACATCTGATCCTGCTGTGCGGCCACTATGAAGGCCTGGATGAAAGAATCAGCCGCCACGTGGATGAAGAGATCTCCATCGGCGACTATGTGCTGACAGGCGGGGAGCTTGCAAGCATGGTGATCATTGATTCCGTGACAAGGCTGCTCAAGGGTTCCATCAAGGAGGATTCCTGGAGTGATGAATCCTATGAGAATGACCTGCTGGAATATCCTCAGTATACGCAGCCGGCAGACTATAACGGCGAGAAGGTGCCGGACATTCTTCTTTCCGGCAACCATCAGAAGATCAGGGAATGGCGCATGGCACAGTCGCTGCTGCTGACACAGAAACACCGGCCTGACCTTTATGCAAAGCATACGTTCACCAGGGAAGAGGAGAAGATCCTGAAGAAGATCGATGAAGGAAAACTCTGAGACAAAGGACAGATTCGAGATCAGGGACCATCTGAGCCTGGAGCTGCATCGCCCGTTCTATGATCCTCGTTCCCTGACATTCCGTGATGTGCTGCTTCCTGGCATGTGCTATGGCTCCATGATCAACGGGAACCTGGAAAAGGAAAAGGTGTCGGGATCGATGATGCTGTACCGGCCTGAACTTCCCCAGCGCGGCATTATGGTTTCCGGGGACAGACATACCCTGAAGGTGTTTCTCTCCCTGCCGACCAGCAATGAAGAGCTGCATGACTTCCTGGCCATGGCAAAAGGATTCAGATGCACGATCAACGGTGCAGCAGCGGCCAAGGAAACCATGCCTGCCCTGGAGGAACAGCTGCAGGGCATCAACCTGCAGATGCTGCATCACATGATGTCTGAAGTACTGAATGCAAACGGTGTGGCGATGTTTCTGAGCTGCGCACTGCACAGACTTGCCATCGGCATGCAGGAAGCGGAGAAGATGTGGGCAGGAACGGATACCACTGTCTTCCGTGACTGGATGAGGGATCTGCAGTCAATGAAGGGAATCCTTCTGGAACCGGTGCTCTATGAAAACAAACAGACCGGCATGACCATCGGCATCTGCAGCATTCATTCTGACACGGACTACATCATTCCCCTGAAGCCTATGGCTCCGGTATCTGACATGGACTTCACCACCGGCAAGCCAAAGCACAGGATTGCAAGGTTCCTGGTTGTTCTGGAGAGTGAGGGAAAGCGGATTGCGGAAATGGATTACATGCAGTTTCTTGCAAGGATCCACCCGTACCTCACGCCGTATGATTCCATGGACGGCAGGCTCAGGGCATTGAACCTTGCGGAATGGAAGAAGCTGTTCTCACTGGACTGAATCACAAACAAACGGGACTCTCACAATTGTGAAAGTCCCGTTTGTTGTTTTGCGGTTCAGAAGCTGTCTGCGTCCTTCCAGACACTTTCAGCGATTTCCTTCACCAGTTTCAGCTTTGCCCACTGCTGTTCCTCTGTGAGCTTGTTTCCTTCCTCCGTCGATGCAAAGCCGCACTGCGGGGAAAGGCACAGGTTCTCTAACGGCACATACTGTGCAGCATCATGAATCCTGCGGATAATGGTGTTCTTGTCTTCCAGTTCCGGACGCTTTGTGGTGACCAGACCAAGCACGACCTTCCTGCCGGGAGATACATGCTTCAAAGGGGTGAAGCCTCCGGATCTTGCATCATCGTATTCCAGATACAGGGCATTGACGTTTTCCTTGGCGAACAGGTACGGGGCGATCGGATCATAGGCGCCCTCATTGGCATAGGTGCTGTGGAAGTTTCCGCGGCAGACATGGGTGTTGATGACCATGCCGGAAGGGTGTCCTTCAATTGCCCCGTTGTTGAGCTCAATCTCCTCTTCGGCAATATACTTCAGCTTTTCATCATCCATGCCGAACATCTTCCACATGGAACGGTCGGCATACAGTGTCCATGTGCAGTCATCAAACTGCAGGTTCCGGCAGCCATTGTCATAAAGTTCCTGGATGACCTGCCTGTAGGCATGCACGATATCCTCCTTCATGGCTTCCTGATCGGGATAGACGGCACTGTTTTCCTTTGCAAACTCCGGCATGCGCAGCTGCGCGAGAAGCTGGGCAGGGGCAGGGATGGTCTGCTTGACAACGGTATGCTCATCCTCCAGCGCCTTCATGAATTTGAAGTGCTCGACAAACGGATGATGTTCTCCGCTGATCTTCCCGGTAATGACGGCAGACTCTGCCTTGGTCGTTTCTCCATGGAAGTGAAGACCGTCCTTTGTATTGACATA
>OMUX01000269.1 GCA_900314345.1 uncultured Erysipelotrichaceae bacterium
GAATTCAAGGGAATCATAGATGAAAATACAAAAGAACTGGATTGGCTGAATACCATTGCGGCATTTGCCAATACGGAGGGCGGCTGTCTCTATATTGGTGTTGATAACCGTACGCATAAGGTTCTGGCTTTGGATCATCACACGATAGATAAAGTATCACTGCTGGTACAGCAGAAGATCAAAGAGCGTATTACACCGTCTGTTCGTTATCGCGTGGATACGATTCCTGTTAACGGTATCACCCCGGCACGGTATGTGCTGAAGATCGTTGTAGAGCGTTCTCCGCAGCTCCCGGTGACGTATCACAAGGATGGGCTGCTTGGCATCTATGTGCGAAATTTCGGACAGACTGTACTCGCATCACCCGAGCAGATCAAGGAAATGATTCTGAACAGCGATGACAGTGTATATGACAGTCAGCTGACGGATGAAATCTACCGCAAGGAGGATTTTTCGGTGCTGCTGGGATATGCTGAGAAAAAAGGCGTAAGCATCTCAGAAAAAGCATTGGTCTCTGCTGGCTTCATGGATGCGGAGGGGAAACTGTCCAAAGGCGCACTGCTGTTCCGCGATGACTGCCATAAGGGTGTGACCAGGATCAGTGCAGCGCTATGGCCGGGATTTTCGAAGGGCAGTTCCATGGTACTGGCATCCAAAGTGTTTAAAGGAGATCTGATTTCTTCCATTCAGTTTGCAATGGACTTTGTGGAATCACATTCAGCGGATGGCTATATCAAGGAGATCGATGGAACGGAAGACTACCGTGCATACCCGGCAAGGTCGGTGCTGGAAGGTGTTGTGAATGCCGTAGGTCACAGGAACTACTACATCAGCGGGTCGCAGATTGAAATCAACCTGTTTAAGGACCGGCTGGAAATCACATCGCCTGGTTCATTGCTTGGTGTGAAGCTGATGAAGAAGGAAATGAATATTTCTTCCATCATTCCAAGAAGAAGGAATGAGGTAATCTGTGATGTCCTGCAAATGTGTCATCTCATGGAAGAAAAGGGCACCGGCTTTGACAAGATTGTGGAAGATTATTCCGTGTATGATCAGGAACACAAGCCGTATGTTTCTTCCGAAACGGATTCATTCACACTGACTCTGCCTGATGTGACATACGAAGAGGGTGTGGTAAATGAGGAAACCATCCCGTTTGTGTATACGAAAAGACGTTCGCAGAATGTGCATGATGATGCGATCCTGTCGTACTGCTATATGAAAGCAAGAACAGCGATGGAGATTGCAGAGTACCTTGGAATTAAGCCTTCTTCCTGGTTCCGGAAGAATGTTCTTGCACCGTTGGTGGAATCCGGAGTCCTTCTTTCTTCCGGCGCAAGAAGGAACGAAAGATTCCATACAAATACAGACAAAGTATTTCTGCAGTGATCCTGTCATTCCGGCAGGATCTTTTTGTATTGCTGTTGACAAGATACCCCTATGGGGTATAATGATCATGCTTGAAAGATACCCCTGAGGGGTATGAGGTACAGATATGGAAGAAACAAAGGTATGCAATGGCTGTGAGAAATGCACACGGCATAAGAAGAGAACACCGGAGGAACAGAAACAGCTGCTGACAAGACTGAAGCGCTGTGAAGGACAGATCCGGGGCATTGAGAAGATGGTGGAAGAAGATGCCTACTGTCCGGATATCCTGACACAGGTCAGTGCAGTGACATCTGCACTGAACAGCTTCAACAAGGAGCTGCTGGCATGCCATATCCGCACCTGTGTGCTTGAGGATATCAAGGCAGGCGATGAGGATACGATTGAGGAACTCGTAAAGCTTCTGCAGAAGCTGATGAAATAGAAAAGGGGAAGGTGAATGGAACAGTATATTGTCACCGGCATGAGCTGTGCTGCATGCCAGGCAAGAGTTGAAAAAGCAGTATCGAATGTACCGGGTGTGAAGTCATGCTCGGTTTCTCTGTTAACCAATTCCATGGGTGTGGAAGGGACTGCCAGCGAGGCGGACATCATCCATGCGGTGGAGAACGCAGGCTACGGCGCAAAGCCCAAGGGTGCTGAAAATACACAGAAGGTCAGTGCCAGTGCAAGGCTTGCGGCGGAAGAGGATGCCCTGAAGGACCGGGAAACACCGAAGCTGAAGAGAAGACTTGTGCTTTCCGTAGGCTTCCTGATGGCTCTGATGTACATAACCATGGGCTTCAACATGTGGGGATGGCCGCTGCCTTCTTACTTCACGCATAACCATCTTGGTCTTGCACTGACGCAGATGATCCTTGCGGCGATTGTCATGATCATCAACAAGGATTTCTTCACATCAGGATACAGGACATTGTTTGCAGGATCCCCGAACATGGATACCCTGGTGGCACTTGGCTCCAGTGTTTCCTTCGGATGGTCGGTATTCGTGTTCTATGAGATGTGCGGCATGATCACAAACGGCGCATCCAATATGGATCTCATGGAGCTGTATCACAATGAACTGTACTTTGAAAGCGCAGCGATGATTCCGGCATTGATCACCATCGGCAAGATGCTTGAGGCAAAATCCAAGGGAAGGACCACGGATGCCCTGAAGTCATTGATGAAGCTTGCGCCGAAGACGGCCAATGTCATCCGGGATGGCAAGGAGGAGAACGTCGGCATCGATGATGTTGTTTCAGGAGATATCTTTGTTGTAAGACCGGGTGAAAGCATTCCGGTGGACGGCATCATCCTGGAAGGAAACAGCGCGGTCAATGAGTCAGCGCTGACCGGGGAATCGGTTCCGGTGGACAAGGCAGAAGGCGACAAGGTAAGCGCGGCTACGATCAACCAGTCCGGCTTCATCAAGTGCCAGGCAACCAGGGTCGGCGAAGATACAACCCTGTCGCAGATCATCCGGATGGTAAGTGATGCGGCTGCCACAAAGGCACCGATCGCCAGGATTGCCGACCGTGTTTCCGCAGTGTTCGTACCTGCTGTCATCACGATTTCCATACTTACCGTCATCGGCTGGCTGATTGCCGGCCAGACACTGGCCTTCGCTCTTGCAAGAGGCATCAGTGTTCTGGTGATCTCCTGCCCGTGTGCCCTTGGCCTTGCCACACCGGTTGCGATCATGGTAGGCAACGGTATGGGTGCGAAGAACGGCATTCTGTTCAAGACCAGTGAATCCCTGGAGGAAACAGGCAAGGTACAGATCATTGCCCTGGACAAGACAGGAACGATCACCAAGGGTGAACCGCAGGTGACAGATCTCATTGCCGTGCATGTCTCTGAAGAGGAACTTCTGGAAAAGGCTTATGCACTGGAGATCAAGAGTGAGCATCCTCTGGCAAAGGCTGTGGTGAAGCAGGCAGAGGAAAAAGGACTCAAGGCCATGGAGGCGGAAGGCTTCCAGGCTGTGGCCGGCAATGGTCTGACTGCTGTTGTCAACGGCAGGACGCTGCATGGCGGAAACCTGAAGTTCATTGAACAGTACGCTGAGATCAATGAGGATGTCAGGAAGAACACAGAGGCACTCTCCGAACAGGGAAAGACACCGCTGTTCTTTGAAGAAGACGGCAAGCTGCTTGGCATCATCGCCGTGGCTGATGTCATCAAGGAAGATTCACCGGAAGCGATCCGTCAGCTGCAGAACATGGGCATTGAAGTGGTCATGGTTACCGGTGACAATGAACGTACGGCAAAGGCCATCGGTGCCCAGGCAGGGGTTGATACAGTTATTGCAGGCGTTCTGCCGGATGGCAAGGAAGCTGTGATCAGGGATCTGCAGAAGCGTGGCTCTGTGGCCATGGTCGGTGATGGCATCAATGATGCTCCGGCTCTGACAAGAGCGGATATCGGCATTGCCATTGGTGCCGGAACGGATGTGGCCATTGACAGTGCGGATGTCGTTCTGATGAATTCAAAGCTTTCCGATGTCGCGGCAGCTGTGAGATTATCCAGAGGTGTGCTGAAGAACATTCATGAGAATCTCTTCTGGGCATTCTTCTACAACAGCATCTGCATTCCGCTGGCTATGGGCCTGTTCTCCTGGAAGATGAATCCGATGATCGGTGCTGCGGCAATGTCCCTGTCCAGCTTTACGGTATGCATGAATGCACTGCGTCTCAATCTGTTCAAAATGCATGATGCTTCGCATGACAAAAAGCTGAAGCATCCGGCAAAGCCTGCTGAGGCAGTGAAAACGGAAGAACAGACAGAAGAAATTAAACCGGCTGAAAACACAAAGCATATGCAGATCCTGGTGGACGGCATGATGTGCGAACATTGCGAGAATCATGTATCCGCTGCACTCAGGAGCATTGAAGGAATCACTGAGGCTAAGGCAGACCACAATACCGGTATTGTTGAAGCTGCATATACCGGTGAAGTCAGTGAAGAAAGCATGGCAGCGGCAGTGAAGGATGCCGGCTATGAATACAAGGGAGTTAAGAAAGAAGGAGAAAAGAAGAACATGACAAAGACAGTGAAGATTGAAGGCATGATGTGCGAGCATTGCGAGGCAACCGTGAAGAAGGCACTGGAAGGTGTTGAAGGTGTCGTTTCCGCGGATGTTTCCAAGGACCGCAAGGATGCAGTTGTCACATTAAGCAAGGATGTTGACGATGCAGTTCTGAAGGACGCTGTTGAGGCAAAGGACTACAAGGTCACCGGCATCACAGCCTGAAGGAAAGAAACAATCCATGCATGGAGAAACGCCTGCGGGCGTTTTTTCCGTATGCGATAATACTGACAGGAAACCATCATGTTCTGGAAGAAAAGGAAAACAGAGAACAGACCGCTGAAGCTTGTGGTGACATCCGACTGGCACCATCTTTCCCCGTCCATGTATGACATGGATGAGGAATTCAGAAGGATGCTCATCCAGGGCGACGGCAAGCTGACGGAATATTCCACAGAGATCATTCAGGGGATCCTGGATGAAGCTGTAAGGGAAAAAGCGGATGCCATCCTGATGTGTGGGGATCTGACGTATGACGGAGATGCGGTGAGTCTTCTGGAACTGAAGAGAATGCTGGAAGAAGTACAGAAGAAGGGAGTGAAGGTCTTTCTGATCCCCGGCAACCATGATACGGACAACGGCTTTGCATGTGCCTACCGGAACGGAACATCTGAAAAGGCACAGATGGTGAGCCATGCAATGTTCATGGAAGAGATGAAGGAGTCTGGATATGCACATGCAGTATCACATGACAAGAATTCCTTCAGCTATATGCAGGCATTGAACGAAAAGGTATGGCTGCTGGCACTGGATGCCAATGCCGGTGCCTATGGCATGGTAAGGGAATCCACGATGCAATGGGCGGAAAAGGTTCTGGCAAAGGCAAAGCGGAAAGGCGTCATGGTGCTGGGCATGACACATCAGAACCTGCTTGCCCAGTCACAGTTCATGGGCGATGGATTCACGGTGCGGAATGCACCGGAGATCCGGAATGTTTTTGAAAAATATGACATAAGGGTGAACTTCAGCGGGCATGCCCATCTTCAGCATCATGTATGTACGGATGCACTGACAGAATACTGTACAGGCAGCCTCACGGTGAACAAGGAATGCTATGGCATCGTGACGGTTGAGAACAATGGTGTGAAGTACGAAACAAAGCATCTGCATGTACATGAAGAACAGGCACGGAAGCGTTTCATGGATACGGTGTTCTTTCAGGTCAGGCACACATTGGAAGACAAAGGGATTCCGGAAGATATCATGAAAGAGATGACGGACTATGCTGCAAGGGTGAACAGTGCATACTTTGCGGAAGAAGACCATCTTGGAAAGTACAGGGAAGAAGAAGCGTGGCGTCTCTGGCAGATGTACGGGCAGGAAAGCTTCTGGTATGCGTACATGTGCAGCTTCTTCTCAGAAGCGGATACATGAAAATCTGCATAAAAACAAGGAAGGATGCACTTATGATGCAGGCATTGTTCCGTCAGATCATCGTCATGTTCATCTTCATGGCCATCGGATATTTCTTCTGCCGGAGGAAGATGATCACGGATGAAGGCTCCGGGGATCTGACGAATATTCTTGTGTATCTTGTGATTCCGGCGATTGTCATCCGGACATTCTGGATTGAGCGGACACCGGAAACATCCCTGATTCTGCGGGAATCCGCTTTGCTTACAGCTGCGGCACTGGCACTGTCAATGGCTGTGTCTGTTCTGGTGTTCCGCAAGGACGGCATTGCGATGTTTTCCTCCTCTTTTTCCAATGTCGGTTTCATCGGCATTCCTTTGGCAACGGCTGTTCTTGGGGAAGCGTCTGTGATCTGTATTTCCATGATGCTGGTGATGGTTACGGTCCTGCAGTTCACAGCCGCCTGCCCGATCGGAGCCAGCACAGCGATCTTCGGCCGTCTGTACAACAAGGATTATGTCTCTGCGGCAGAACAGGTCAGCTTCAGTACACTGTTGTGCCTGATCACACTGCCTGTGCTGTGCGGATTTGCAGAGCGGATTTTCTGATGCTTTCTGCCTGAATTTGCAAAAAACATGCACGGAAACTGTTTTCTCGTACTAAAATGGTAGTACAAATTAAGGGATGAATTAAGGAACGATTCAAGGGGTAACGGTCATGGCAAAGAAGACACTGGCAGAAAAAACAGCCGAAGATATCAAGGCAATGATACAGAAGGAAGGGTATAAGCCTGGTCAGAAGCTGCCAACGGAAAAGGAACTCTGTGAGACTCTAAATGTAGGACGAAATACACTGCGTGAAGCAGAACGGATCCTGCAGTCGCACAACATTGTGTATATTCGTCAGGGCTCCGGAACCTATATCTCTGACAAGGGCGGTGTTCCGGATGATCCGTTCGGTCTGGATATGGTCAGCGACCGTGCCAAGCTGATGCATGATATCCTGCAGATGCTGACGATCCTCGAACCGCAGGCTGCCGGTCTTGCGGCAGAACGAAGAACACAGGAAGATCTGGACAAGATGGAGCGCACACTGCGCGGCATGCAGATCAAGATTGATTCCGGATCCATTCCGATTGAAGAAGAGTGCGAGTTCTACCGAGACATAGCCCATGCCTCCAGCAACATCATCTTCGAGCGCATGTCCCCGATCATGACCCAGGGCATCCGTCTGTTTGCCACAACCCTGCGCCCGCTGGACTTCCAGTATGGTGTCAGGAACTATCGTTCGGTATACACAGCCATCAAGGCACAGAAGTACACGGATGCACATAATGCCATGATGTATCACCTGCTGTGTAAGCGCTTTATAGACCCCGTCTGGAAAAATCCTAGTCTCCCAGGCACACTGTC
>OMUX01000159.1 GCA_900314345.1 uncultured Erysipelotrichaceae bacterium
TGCAGAAAGCGCAAGGAAGATCTCACAGGACCTTCAGGATGACTATATAAACTCCTGTCTTGGCATGCAGGAGATCCTGATCATGGAGGCGCGCTATCAGGGAGAATATACGATGGGACATACGGGAAACTACCTTCCGGTATGGATCAAGGGACATTATGAAAGAGGCACGCTGGTGCCTGTGATATTGAAAGAATATAAAGACAGAATGATTTACGGGGAAAGAAGCGTTAAGCAATGAAGCTGAATGAACTGTTTGAGAATGTACCGGATATTGAAATCAAATCATTGATGGCCGACAGCCGCAGGAAACGGCCGGACAGCATTTTCTTCTGTGTGAAAGGCATGATGTTCGACGGCCACCGCTTTGTGGAGCAGGCCATCCAGAACGGCGCTAAGGTCATCGTGTACAGCGAGTCGATTGCCTGCACACATCCGGAGGTTACCTACATCCGCGTCAAGGATGTCAATGCCGTCTTCAACAAGGTGGCGGATGCCTTCTATGGCTATCCGAGCCACAAGATGACGGTGTACGGTGTCACCGGAACCAACGGCAAGAGTTCCATTGCCTGCATCATCCGGGATCTTCTGGATCCTGTTTCACCCACCGGATACATCGGCACGATTGCCATTGAATACGGAAATGTCAAACTGCCGCCGTTACTCACGACACCGGATATTGATGATCTCCACGGCATCCTGAAGGATATGCTGGATGCCGGAATCAGGAATGTGGCGATGGAAGCTTCTTCCATCGGTATTGATCAGGGCAGGGTGGATGCCATTGACTTTGATGTCGGCATCTTCACAAACCTCACCCATGACCATCTGGACTACCATGGCACAATGGAAAACTACTTCCAGGCCAAGAAGAAGTTCTTCGATCATCTCAAGCCAGGAGCGATCGCCATTACCAATGCCGATGATCCCTACGGCATGCGCATTGTTGAAGACTGCCCGTGCCGTGTGCTGACCTATGGCATTGACCATGAGGCGGACTATCAGGTCGTCAAGTATCAGCTGCTGGCGGACCGGACATTGTTTGTCCTGAAGTGCAACGGCATGGAATACGAGCTTGAGACAAACCTTGTCGCACGCTTCAACATCTACAACCTGCTGGCGGTCATTGCCGCACTGAATGCAAGCGGCATGTCGATTACACAGATGCTGCCGAACCTCAGGAACATCAAGCAGGTCGAGGGCCGCATGGAACGCATTGACCGGGGACAGCCGTTCAATGTCCTGGTGGACTTTGCCCACACACCTGACGGTATTGAGAAGGTATGCCAGTTCGCCAGTGCCATCACCCCCAAGGGAAAGCGCATCATTGCCATCACCGGGTCGGCCGGCAAGCGGGATACCGTCAAGCGCCCGATCTTCGGCGAGATCCTGGATCAGTACGCTGACATGATCATCCTGACGGAGGATGATCCGAGAAACGAAAAGCCGCTGGATATTGCCCGGCAGATTGCCTCAGGCATTCACAGAAAACCATATACGATCATTGAAGACCGCTATGATGCCATCCGGCAGGCGGTGGAGATCGCCCAGGAAGGAGACACGATCATCATCCTGGGCAAGGGAGATGAGAAATTCATCTACCGGGAGTTCGGCAGAGAGCCTTATGAAGGCGACGATGCCATTGCAAGGGAAGTCATAGACCAGTACTGGTTTGGAAAAGGAGAAAAAGAATAATCATATGGAATTGAACAAGTACATCGATCACACACTGCTCAAGCCGGAAAGCACACAGGCTGACATTGAACGCATCTGCAGGGAGGCACTGAAGTATGACTTTGCAAGTGTCATGGTCAACCCGTGCTGGATCCCGTTTGCCAAGGAACTGCTCAAGGGATCTGATGTCAAGGCAGCCTGCGTCATCGGCTTCCCGCTTGGGGCAAACACCACGGCTGTCAAGGTATTCGAAGTCAAGGATGCCATTGCCAATGGTGCGGATGAAGTGGACATGGTCCTCAACATCGGCCAGCTCAAGGGCGGCAATGATGCATATGTGACAAATGAGATCAAGGCACTCAAGGAAGCTGCCGGGGATCATGTGCTCAAGGTCATCATCGAGACATGCCTGCTTACGGATGAGGAGAAGGTCAGAGCCTGCAAGGATGCTGTTGCGGCAGGTGCGGACTTTGTCAAGACAAGCACAGGCTTCTCTACAGGCGGCGCAACCGTGGAGGATGTGAAGCTCATGAAGAAGGCTGTGGAAGGCAGCCCCGTCAAGGTCAAGGCCAGCGGCGGCATCCGTACACCGGAAACATTCCATGCCATGATTGAAGCCGGTGCAGAACGCATCGGAACATCCAGCGGCGCAAAGCTGATCGGCTGATCACCACAGGGCGGTATTCCATGAATGCCGCTCTTTCCTTCAGAAAGGATTGATATGAACGAAAACTCCCACAGATGGTATGACCTCGACAATGCCGCGATCATCATCCCCGGTTCTGTCAGGGGATGCGATACGCGTGTTTTCAGGCTGGTCTGCCAGCTGAAGGAGGAAGTGAATCCGGAAATCCTTCAGCGGGCACTGGATGACACCGTGCCGGAGTTTCCGTATTTCAGTGTTGCATTGCGCAAAGGACTGTTCTGGTACTACCTGGATTCCATCAATGCCCATGCCGAGGTGGAAGAGGATCATCTCACACCGCTTGCCCAGCTCTACCGGCCAGGCGAACGCACACTGCTGTACCGTGTGACGTATTACAGAAACCGCATCAATCTGGAGATGTTCCATGTCCTTGCGGATGGCACGGGTGCTTTCATCTTCTTCCGCAGGCTCATTGTCAGATATCTCTGTCTTGTTCACGGCATGGAAATCGGAACGATGGAAACAGAAGTCTCATCGCATGAAGAAAAAAGCGAAGATGCCTTTGCCCAGTACTACCACAGGGAGTCAAAGCGTTCCGACTGGAAAAAGACAACAAAGACGAAGGCTTACCACATTCAGGGGGATCCTGATCCCAACCAGCGCAGCCATCTCATGGAGATTACTGTCAGTGCCAAGGCCTTCGTGGATCTTGCCCATGCTTACAATACGAAGGTCGGTGTTCTGATCACGGCCATGGTCATTGAATCCATCGTAAAGGGAATGTCCGTGCATGACCGGCAGAAGAAGCCGGTGGTCATCTCCGTGCCGGTCAATCTCAGACAGTATTTCCCGACGGAGAGCGTACGGAATTTCTATGGGCTGATCTATGTCCGCTATGATGCTTTGAAGTATGACGGACACATCGAACCCATCATTGAGGAAGTGAAACAGCAGTTCGCTGCACAGCTGAAGAAGGAGGACGTTTCAAAGACCATGAACTCCTTCAGCGCCCTTGCGGGAAACTATGCCGTCAAGCTTGTGCCGATCCTGTTCAAGGAACCGACCCTGGGCATTGCAAGCTCCAGGTCCCATGCCGGGGTGACAGGTTCCGTATCCAATCTGGAACGGATCAGTATGCCGGAGGCTGTGGCGGATGACATTGATCACTTTGCGGCATTCATGTCCTCCATCAACTTCCAGCTCACCATTGCAAGCTACAGGGATGCGATGGTGTTCGGTTTTGTCTGCGGCATGTCTGATACCAGGATGATGCTGGAATTCTGCCGGAGCTTAAGGAAGCACGGGCTTTCCGTGAAGCTTGCCACGAATGACTTTGAAAAGGAGGGAGGCTGACCATGCTCTACTGCAGGAAGTGCGGCATTGAAATCGAAGGAGACAAGGAATCATGCCCGCTTTGCCAGGGGCCTCTGGAAGGAACGCCGGAACCATCTCCGTTTCCTGTGATTCCTGAGCCTCGTCTTTCCCGTCTTTCCTTTTTCCGCATCTGTACGTTTGTCATGCTGGTGCTGGAGACAGCATTCATCATCACACGCTTCCTAGTAGACAGGCCATGGGTGACGATCACCATCGTGTTCATCCTGATTGCCTGGGCTGATATCTGGGTGACAATGTACTTCCGCAGGAATGTCATCAAGCTGATCCACATGCAGTTTTTCATCGGCATGGCCATTATCCTGATCATGCGGCTTCTTGGCATGTATGGAAGCCATGATGCCTGGGTAGCCGTGTGGTTCTACCCGGCTGCCTTTCTTGCCATGGCAGTATCAACACTGGCAGTTGGAAAGGGCATGGGCATTCCCTTTGAGGTATATGCCATCTATGTGCTCTGGGATATCCTGTTTTCCTTCCTGCAGCTGATTCCTCTTTTCCTGCATGAGAATCCGATGCCGCTTCCGGCATTGATTTCCATGGGCCTGATGTTCCTGCTTGGGGCGGCAATCCTTCTTTTCAAGGGAAGGGAAATGAAGCGTGCATCCAGCAAGTGGTTCCATTTCTGAGAGGTAATCCATGACAGAACGAACACATGCAGTCAAATTCGCCAGCGATGCGGCAAGCTTTCTGGAAAACAGCCTTGGCTCTTATATTGAGCATGGCCATGAAGCACCTGTACTGAACACATACGAAGAACCATCAGAAATGACATGGTACAGGATTCCGCTGGAAGAGGGTTTATGCGGGGACGGCAGCCCGTATCATATGTATCTGAAGAAGGGAACCTGTGATGACCTCTGCATTTTCCTTTCCGCCGGCGGTGTGGTATGGAATGCCTTCACTGCCGCAAGACCTACAACCTGGAGCTCCACGGCCGCAAGAGAGCCGAACTGCTACTGGAACAATCTGCGCCCGATCACGCAGATGATGAACATCAACACCGGCATCACATCCAATGAAGAACGCAATCCCTTCCGTACGTGGAACTTCATCGTCATCCCTTATGCAACAGGGGACTTCCATGTCGGAAACGGAACCCTTGCATACAAGGACAAGGAAGGGGAAAACCAGATCCTTCACTTCCATGGCCATGCCAATGTCATGGCGGCAATGGAACAGGGGAAAAAGCATTTTCCTTCTGCATCACGGATATTGCTTGCCGGTGACTCTGCCGGTGCCTTTGGTGTACCGGCGCTGGCGGATGAGATCCTTGCACAGTATCCGGACTGCAATGACATCACATTGCTTTCAGACAGCGGCCAGCTGCCTAATGAAGACTGGAAGGGCATTGCCAGGGATGTATGGCATGCGGATGAGAAATACTGGAACTGTCTTTCCACAAGGAACATCACTTTGGACTGGTATGAGAACCTTCTGCAGCACACCGGAAGACACATGCGTCTTCTCTATGCCAGCAGCACCCATGACTATCTTCTCTCTACGTTCTTCAACGACATGACCAATGAAGTGTTTGCCACGGATGCGGATGTCAGGAATGCATACTTTGAGGAGATGAAGCACATGGTGAGGCAGCTGAACGACCTGGGGTTTGCGTTCTTCTGCAACGCCTGGGAGAATCCCTTGTTCACCAAGGCACAGCATGGAACGATCCATACGGCAGTGCGCACGCCGTACTTCTTCACCATCAACAATGCCCCTCCGGGCACCATGGAGAACCATGTCTGTCTGTCCGGTGTATCCATGGCAGAGTGGCTCATGGACCAGGTGAATGATGTACGCTATGATGTCGGTACAGGACTGCTGGAGGAATAGATATGTGGACGTGCCCGGAATGCGGAAGAACATTTGCAAGAAAGAATCAGGATCATTACTGCACGAAGAAGCCGGAGACGATCGATGCCTATATCGCCCTGCAGGATGAAACCGTGCAGCCGGTTCTGAAGAAGACCAGGGAAGTGCTGAAAATGACACTGCCGGAATGTGAGGAGAGAATCTCCTGGCAGATGCCGACCTACTGGAAGAAGCACAACATCATCCACTTTGCGGCCTCAAAGAAACATCTTGGCATCTATCCCGGCCCTGAACCAATTGAAGCTTTCAAGAAGGAACTGGAACCGTATGTTGCTTCCAAAGGCGCCATCCGCTTTCCCTATGATCATGTGGACTATGATCTGATTGCCAGGATTGCCGCATATGCGTGCCAGGTGAACAGCAAGTAAAAACCGTTTGCATTTTCAAACCTGCTTTGGTACTATACAGATGTTGTCTTTCGATCAGGAAGGGAGGGTTGTAAAATGGCTAGAGTTGTAGTGAAAGAAAATGAGAACCTCGATGATGCACTGCGCAGATTCAAGCG
>OMUX01000074.1 GCA_900314345.1 uncultured Erysipelotrichaceae bacterium
CCGAACCAGAGCTGGAAAGGCTGCCAGGTCACAGATCCAAGCGCCCGCTATCTTTCCAACTACGGAGCTTCAGGAATCTGAGCATGAAGAACTGAAAAGAGAAAGCCACACGAGAATGGCTTTCTCTTTTTCATGCATGCTTATTCTGTGAATGACGGTGATTCCCGGATGATCTCATCCACCAGACCAGTGAATTTGTCCTTCACCTTTGCGGCGGTTTCCATGACTTCCGCATGACTCAGCGGCTGATCCAGAATGCCTGCCGCCATGTTGGTGATGCAGGAGATGCCGATCACCTGCATGCCGGCATGTCTTGCCACAATGGCTTCCGGCACGGTGGACATGCCTACCGCATCCGCCCCAAGAATTCTGAACATGCGGATTTCTGCCGGTGTTTCAAAACTTGGTCCGGAGTACATGGCATACACGCCTTCCTGGAGCGGAATGTTCAGCCTTTGGGCAATCTCCTTCACCTTTGCACGGCAGGCTCTTGTATAGATGTCGCTCATATCCGGGAATCTTGGTCCGAATTCATCCAGGTTCTTTCCCATCAATGGATTCATGCCGGAGTAGTTGATGTGATCCTTGATCAGCATCAGATCTCCGGGCTTGTAATCCAGATTAATCCCGCCGCAGGCATTGGTCAGGATCACGGTCTTCACCCCCAGAAGCTTCATGACACGGATGGGAATGGTGATCTCTGCCTGGCTGCCGCCTTCATAGTAGTGAACCCTGCCCCGCATGGCCATGACCGGTACACCGTAATGCTTTCCGATCACCACCGTGCCGGAGTGTCCTTCCACACTCGGCACCGGGAAGCCTGGAATGTCCTTGAACGCTATGGAAACGGATTCCGTGAAATTCTCACAGAAATCACCAAGGCCGCTGCCAAGGACCAGACCCAGCTGCGGCTTTACCTGCATTCTTTCCTCAAGATACTTCGCCGCCCCATGAATCCGTTCATCAATGCGGTCCATTTCTTCCATTGTCATATGTATAAAGCCTTTCCATGCACATCATAACATGAGCATTGTTATACAGAGACGAAAACAGCAGGCTGTGCCTGCTGTCCATGTCTCACTGATTGTCTGAATTCTTTCGGCCAAGGAAGTCCGCCCCGATGAACAATGCCAGTCCCGGTACCAGGAAGAACAGAATGTTTTCTATGACACCCTTGGTGAAGAACGTATTTCCATCCATGATGCTGGTGCTGCCGGCTTCCTGTCTTGTAAAGCCGATGAAGATCAGGAAGAGCACGATGGATCCGATGTACATCAGATTGATCAATCCCTTGTGAAGGTTGACGGAAGTCTTCTTTGTCATAAGTGAACCTCCCTTTTATGTGTTCATTATATGCAACGAGTAATTTTTTGTAACGCAGTGTGCTCAGTGCTTCAGAAGCTTCATCCAGTACTCCACGAACTTTCCGGCACATACCACAATGACAATCGTACCGAAGCCTGCAGTACCGCCAAGGATCCATCCAGCGATCAGGAAGGATCCGTCTGCGATCCATCTTAAGGCATGATAGGTATCCGTATGGAAGATGTTGGACAGGGAATAGATGAAGACATCATAGGTGGAATAGCCGATCTGCGGGATCTGGGACATTGCTGTGCCGAAGGTATACGCACAGATGCCGGCTGCCATGAAGATGCCTCTTGCAAGAAGTCCTGGCTCCTGCGGAAGAACCGCCTCCATGATGGAGATGCCGATGGAAGAGGCAAACAGTGAGATCACCGTTGCCAGGGTGACATCCTTGCGGTCCATGACAAGACCCACAAGAATCATTGCTGCACAGACAATGGCATTGGATGCACTCATGGAAATACCGGTGCGGTAATTGATGCCGTTGACAAGAACAGACAAAGGGTCCGTGCCAAAGCCTGAGGCAACACACAAGGCAATCCCCATGCCCAGGATGATGGTGCCGATTGTAAAATAGATGTATTTCTGCAGTCTGTTCATGAATGTCTTCCTTACGTTCTTATGATAAACAATACCAGCAATCCTTCATCTGAGAAAGAGTCAGTTTTCTCAATTCTGCAGGAAAGCATACAATGAATTCATGAAGAAGCGGTATGTGCTGATTGTCATCGTCTGCATTGTCATCACCCTGTTCTGGAACCTTGTGCCCTTTCCGCATGGCTTAAACAGGTATTCCTGGCGCAATACCTCTTCCTTTGACCATCCTGTATCAACGGCTGTCAATGTGTACTGCCGGAACCATACCGTGCCGGATATCACATTTGAAAAGAGCAGCTGGAATGGCGGCTGGCTGAATGTACTGAAGGTGAAACTCAATGAAGATACCATCCTGCAGCTGGACTATGCAGGCGAAGAACCGAAGAACCTGGATCAGATCGAAAATGCACAGGAAGGATGGCACAGAGTCTGCGGCATCAACGGCGGTTTCTTCAATGCCCATGAACCTGAGTATGGAAGACCAACCGGATGCGTACGGATGGACGGTACATTTGCAGAGTGGAGCGGCAATGAATTAACCCCCGCCTATGGAAGCGGAAATGTGACCGTCTATTTCAACAAGGACGGACATCTGCGCTTTGCCTATCATGGCTGGGGTAACGGAAAGTGGATGCCGGCCGGTGATACGACATGGTCCTGGGATGACAGTATTCAGGACTTCAGCTATCGCATCGATGAAACCTATGGTGTATCCGGTGCCTATCTCCTTCTGAGAAACGGATACCGCTGTTTCCTTGGAAGACTGCACAGCCACTACTGGTATGCCTCAGATGATTCAGCTGTGACATTATTTGGTGAAACAGCAGACGGAACAATCCCGATGGTGACGGCTGAGCATGCAAGAGGCGGCTTAAAG